>DASQNL010000573.1:0-5146 GCA_035644995.1 Pyrinomonadaceae bacterium
CAACTGACCACGGACAACTGACCACGGACAAATAACAATCTTTCCCTTCATCGTTTCGCGTCCGTTATTCAACATCCGACTCCGCGCTGCGCCGCGCGCGCTGCATGCGGGCGTGCTCTTTGAGGATGCAGCGATCCATGACGACGAGCAGCCCGGCTTCGAGCGCGCGTTTGGCCGCCGCCACGTCGATGACGCCCTCTTGCAGCCAGACGGCCTTCGCGCCCGCGCGGATGGCTTCGTCAACCACCGCGCCCGCCTCTTCCGAACGACGGAACACGTTGACGAATTCGACCTGTTCGGGCACTTCCGCGAGCGTCGCGTAAGCCTTCTCGTCGAGCACCTCCGTCTCGTTCGGGTTGACCGGGATGATGCGATAACCCTTGCTCTGCATGTATGCCGAGACGCTGTTCGACGCGCGCCAGGTGTTCGAAGACAACCCGACCACGACAATCGTCTTGTACTCATCGAGAATCCGCTTGATGCCCTTCGGGGAATTGATCTCCACCTCTGCTCACCTCCGGTTCGCGGTTTCAGGTTTCAGGTTTCAGGTTTCAGGTTCAAGACAAAGAACTCGGAGGTTCAATCCTTAAAACTTAAAATTTGAAATTTGAAACTTGAAATTTGAAACTTGAAATCTGAAACTTGAAACCCATTCCTTCCTGAAACTTGAAACCTGAAACTTGAAACTATTTGACCGCCGCGGCGGCCGCGTGTATCTCCTGCAACGAGATCGGCTTGATCGTCGCGCCGTCGCCGCACGCGCTGATGGCCTCGACGAGAGCCTGCGCGCCGGTCATCGTCGTCACGCACGGCACGTTGTGTTGCAGCGCGGCGCGACGAATGGCCTGCTCGTCGAAGTGCGAAGCGCGGCCGAGCGGCGTGTTGATGACGAGGGCGATCTCGCCCTGCTTGATGTGATCCACGATGTTCGGCCGCCCCTCGTTGACCTTGAAGACCGGCTCCACTTCCAAGCCCACCTCGCTCAGGCGCGCCGCCGTGCCCACGGTCGCGGTCAGGCGGAAGCCGAGCCGGGCGAGCTTGCGCGCGAGCACTCCGGCCTGCCCTTTATCCGAATCGTTGACGCTGATGAAGGCCGTGCCCTGACAGTTGGGGAGTTGTAGTCCCGCGCCCATCATCGCCTTGCCGTAAGCCTCGCCGAAGGTATCGCCGATGCCCATCACCTCGCCCGTCGAGTGCATTTCGGGGCCGAGGATGGGATCGACGCCCGCGAACTTGACGAACGGGAAGACCGGCGACTTGATGAAGAAGCGGCTGACGCTCAAATCCGGCGGCAGCTTGAACGACGCGAGCGGCTGCCCCGCCATCACGAGCGCGGCGACGCGCGCCAGCGGCACGCCCGTCGCTTTCGACACGAACGGCACGGTGCGCGAGGCGCGCGGGTTCACTTCGAGCACGTACACGCGGTCGTCCTTGATGGCGAACTGGATGTTCAACAGTCCGCGCACTTTAAGAGCCTCGGCCAGCATCCGCGTGTAGTGGCGCATCGTCTCGACGTGTTCGGGCGCGATGCGCACGGGCGGCAGCACGCACGAAGAGTCGCCTGAGTGAATCCCCGCCTCCTCGATGTGCTCCTGAATGCCCGCGACGACGCACGTCTCGGCGTCGGCCAGCGCGTCCACGTCGAACTCCGCCGCGCGTTCGAGAAACTTGTCGATCAGGATCGGTTTCTGCGGCGATGCGTCCACGGCCGTGCGCATGTACTCGTCCAGACTCCGCTCGTCGTACACGATTGCCATCGCCCGCCCGCCCAGCACGTACGACGGGCGCACGAGCACCGGATAGCCGATGCGCTCCGCTTCCACAATCGCCTCCGCCGGAGAGGTGGCCGTGCCGTTCTCCGGCTGCGGAATGCCGAGCTTGGTCAAGAGTTTGCCGAAGCGTTTGCGGTCTTCGGCGAGGTCAATCGAATCGGGCGACGTGCCGATGATGGGCGCGCCCGCCGCTTCGAGCCGCATGGCGAGGTTCAAGGGCGTCTGCCCGCCGAACTGCACGATGACGCCTTCCGGCCTCTCCACGTCGATGATGTTCATCACGTCCTCGAACGTGAGCGGCTCGAAATAGAGACGGTCGGAGGTGTCGTAATCGGTCGAGACGGTTTCGGGGTTGCAGTTGACCATGATCGTCTCGAAGCCCGCCTCCGAGAGCGCGAACGCCGCGTGGCAGCAACAATAGTCGAACTCGATGCCCTGCCCGATGCGGTTCGGGCCGGAACCGAGGATCATGATCTTGCGCCGGTCGGTGGGCGCGGATTCGTCCTCTTCCTCGTAGGTCGAATAGAGATAGGGCGTGAAGGATTCAAACTCCGCGCCGCACGTATCCACGCGCTTGTAGACGGGCACGATCCCCAAGCTCTTGCGTCGGGCGCGCACCTCGTCTTCGTTGCGCTTCGTCAGGTAAGCGATGCGGCGATCCGATAAGCCCACTTCCTTCGCCTCGCGCAGGGCATCCGCAGAAATCTCTTCGAGCGCGCGCCCCTCGATGCGTTCCTGAATCAACATCACGTCTTGCAGTTGTTCGAGAAACCACGGGTCGATGCGGGAGAGGCGGTGAACCTCCGCGATGGAGACGCCGTGCTGCAAGGCATAGGTGATGTAGGAGAAGCGTTGCGAGTTGGGGCGGGCGAGTTTGCGTTGCAACACGTCGGCGGGCACGTCCGAGAGGCGCAGCGGCTTCGTCGCTTCGAGCGAGCGCAAGCCCTTGAAGAGAGCTTCCTTGAACGTGCGTCCAATCGCCATCACTTCGCCGACCGATTTCATCTGCGTGCCGAGCACGTCTTCGGCCTCGCGAAACTTCTCGAAGTTCCACTTCGGAATCTTCGCCACCACGTAATCAATCGTCGGCTCGAACGAGGCGGGCGTCTTCTTCGTGATGTCGTTCGGAATCTCGTCGAGCGTGTAGCCGACGGCCAGCTTCGCCGCGATCTTCGCGATGGGAAAGCCGGTGGCCTTCGACGCGAGCGCGCTCGAACGAGACACGCGCGGGTTCATCTCGATGATGCGCACGTCGCCGTTCTCCGGGCTGACGGCGAACTGGATGTTCGACCCGCCCGTCTCGACGCCGACTTTGCGAATCACCTTGATCGCCATGTCGCGCAAGACTTGGTATTCCACGTCCGTCAGAGTTTGTGCGGGCGCGACCGTGATCGAGTCGCCCGTGTGGACGCCCATCGGGTCGAAGTTTTCAATCGCGCAGATGATCACCACGTTGTCATGCAAATCGCGCATGACTTCGAGTTCATACTCTTTCCAGCCGAGAATCGATTCCTCGATCAAAACTTCTTGAATCGGCGACGCCGAAAGCCCGTGCCTCACGATCTCCTCAAACTCTTCCGGGTTGAAGGCGATGCCTCCGCCCCATCCTCCGAGCGTAAAGCTCGGGCGAATGATGGCGGGATACCCGGTCGTCTCCACGAGTTGTTCGGCCTCCGCCCACGAGCGCGCGAAGCCCCCGCGCGGCATCGGCAAGCCCTCCTCATCCATCGCCTGTTTGAACAGTTGCCGATCCTCTGCGATCTTCACGGCCTCCCGCTTCGCCCCGATCATCTCCACCCCGAACTCGTCCAACACGCCCGCATCGGCGAGCGCGACGGCGAGGTTCAAGGCGGTCTGCCCGCCGACGGTCGGCAAGAGCGCGTCGGGTCGCTCCTTGCGTATGATCTCGGTGACGGAGGCGAGCGTGAGCGGTTCGATGTAGGTGTGGTCGGCCGTGTCGGGGTCGGTCATGATCGTCGCCGGGTTCGAGTTGACGAGCACCACCTCATAGCCTTCCTGCCTGAGCACGCGGCATGCCTGCGTGCCGGAATAGTCGAACTCGGCGGCCTGCCCGATGACGATTGGCCCCGAGCCGATGACGAGAATTTTGCGGATGTCCGAGCGTTTGGGCATTCACGTTTCGGTCGCGCGCTAACTTTAAGATTGAATTGTTTCGGTCACATGTATCGGGTCATTATACATAATGCTCTTTGGAGCACGAACCTCCCCTCCACGGAGCGGCAATATCATCTAACGGCACGAAGCCCCTTGAGGGGAGCCGAGAGTTCAACATTGAATCACTCGTCGCCCCTCAAGGGGCTTCTGCATTTGGGCAATAATATAGTTGACTCACCTGATGCAGATATGACAAGAGGGGCTTACCCGGCGAGCGGTGGCTTTTGAGCTGCGGGCTGGGGCAGGAGTCGGATTCTTTCCGGCTTGACCTGCGTGGCGTATATTTAAATGGCGGGGCGCTAACAAAGCATCCTGCTAAACGAGGAGCGGCTTTTGACACGTATGAGGCGTGTTAGGCCGAATCAATCGGCTTTTGCCGCTCTATTACGTAGTTAGACGGAACGTGTCGGCTTTTCACTCTCTATAGCATAGTTTGGCCGAATCATTCGGCCTAATATGCGTTAGATGCCTGTTGAATAATATCGCGCCCGCGCTCTCAGAATTGAAATTCCTAACCGGCTAATGTGTGGCGGAACGCGTGGCAATCTTGACATAAACACGTTAACTTCTATAGCCTTTCGGATGCCGCTGCCTACTGTCGTTGTTAAGCACCCTAATATTTCTTATCTCGGGAGTGAAGGAGCATGGCAATGAGAATTAGAATCTCTAACACCAGTTTCTATCTCGGAGCAACTATCGTAATTATCGCTGCTTTTCTTACGACGGGGTGCAATGAGAGAAGATATAAGGTGACCGGCGTGAAGATCATCGGCAACCCGGTGGATTGCAACACAGTATCCGCGGCGGACGGGCTCGTAATTAAGGACGGAAAGGCGGACGGCACTCTCAATATCGTTCCGGGCGCGCAATGCGCCGTCGCAGAGGTAACAGTTTCCCGCACTAAATCCTACGCACCAGGCGGTACAGCAAATTTAGTTGCCTTCTTCCTGTACCAGAGTTCATCAAATCCACTACCAGATCAATGGTTCTACTACCAAGTGGCAGATGAGGGGCAAGACAAAATTATTTTCCCTAGAGTTATTGTGGCAATGGCTCAGAATGAACAGTTATATAACCTGATGAAAGAGGCTAACGCTGTCCTGGGACTGAAAGTTTACTTCGGCTACCACGGGGAGCGCGGTAATTTTGAAAATACGTTCTGTTGCTTTTTCCCAAAGGATCCAGGAAACAAGGTAGAT
>DASQNL010000574.1:0-4933 GCA_035644995.1 Pyrinomonadaceae bacterium
CTCGGCCTCTGCCAGTCCGGCGCGCACGTGATGGCCGCGCGCGGCTCCTCCTACCGGCAGATTCTCGCCCACTACTTTCCCGCCACCGGCGTCGGTGCGGTGGAACCATCGCCGCGCGCCCAGCGGACAAACCTTGCGCCGCCGCACACTGACGCAGACCGCGCCCCGTCGGCATCGCCTGAGCAGGCCGCTCTCGAAAATGTTCCGGGACGACCCGCGCCGCCCGCCCGCGCTCGTCTCGCTCGATCAAGTTTCGCTCCCGCCGACATGGTTCGAGCAAGTTTCGCCCATGCCCCTGTCGCCCACGTCCCCGTCGCCCACGTCCCTGTCGCTCATGCCCCTGTCACTCACGCTCCCGTCGCCCACGCCCGCGCCGTCCGCTCTCGAAGCAGATTCGCTCACGCCCCCGTGTCAGCGTCGCGCGTCGCAACCCCTGTGTCGCGCGCCCCCGCCTCCGTGTCGCGCCTCGCAGCCTCGGCGTCGCTTGCGCCGGAGGCGCGTCTTAATCTGTCGAGTGAAAACTTTCGGGTGAGTTACTCGGCGCACGGGGCGTCAGCATCGCGGCGCGAAGTCGAGAGCGCGCTCGCCGTGCTCGAAGCCGCCCGCGCGGACGTGCGCTCGCGCCTGGCCGCGGCCTCGGTGGCCGCCCCCGCGCTCGGCGTCATCGAGGTGTTCGTCCATGCGACGACGGGCGATTTCACGGGCGCGACGGGACAACCGGCGTGGGTCGCCGCCATCACGCGCGGCCGCCGCATCGAACTTCAACCGCTCTCGACGCTCGCCCGGCGCGGCGTGCTCGCGCCCACGCTCCGGCACGAATACGCGCACGCCGTCATCAACGCGCTCTCGCGCTCGCGCGCTCCGCTGTGGCTCTCCGAAGGACTCGCCGCGCACGTCGCGGGCGAGGGACGCGCGCTCGCGCGCCACGCGCCGAGGGAGCAACTGTCGCGCGACGAGTTGGAAAAGAGACTGGCCGCGCACACGACCGCCGCCGGGATGCGCGCGCTCTACGCCGCCGCCTTCCGCGAAGTGGGCGCGCTCATCCGCGCGGAAGGCGAAGCGAGCGTGTGGCGACGCGTCGCGCGCGGCTGAACGGGGCGACGCGCGGTTGAACGGGGCGACGCGCGTTTGATCTATGCGCGTTTGATCAAAGACCGCTCGCGCCTGTAACATCAACGCGCTTTGAGCTACACCATCGACACAGAAACGACGGAGGCGGCCTCGCCTCTCGACCACCGACTGACGCCGCACTTCCCCGCGCTCGCCGCTTTCGATTCCGGCAAAACACTCGCGGCCTCGCCTCTCTACCGGCAACTCCGCCCGGAGATCGAGCGCGTGCTCGGCCACGTCGTGCGGGAAGATTTCGCCCCCGGCGCGATGCGCGGAGCTTCGGCGGGCGTCGCCCGCGCGGTGCGCGCGACGGCGTGGAACATCGAGCGCGGCAAGCAACTTCCCGGCATCATCCGCGCCCTGAAAGATCATCCCGCGCTCGGCGCGAGCGACGTGCTGCTGCTCACCGAGTTGGACTACGGCATGGCGCGCACGGCGAACGCGCACGTCGCGCGCGAGATAGCACAATCGCTCCGGATGAACTACGCCTTCGCCTCGTGCTATCTCGCGCTGAACAAGGGGAGCGGCATCGAGGCCGATGTCGAGGGCGCGAACGAGCGCGGGCTGCACGGCAACGCGCTCTTTTCGCGCTACCCGCTCAGGCGCGTGCATGCCGTCAGTTTGCCGAACGGCAAAGACAAGATGGCGGGCAAGGAGAAGCGTCTCGGACAACAACGCGCCGTCGTCGCCGACATCCAACACCCGGCGGGCGAGTTTCGCGCCGTCAGTCTCCACCTCGACGCGCACTCGACGCAGGAACATCGCCGGCGACAGATGCGTCTCGTGCTCGATCATCTGGAGAGCCTTGAGCCGCGCCTGCCCACGCTCATCGGCGGCGACTGGAACACTTCGACTTACAACTCGCGCCGCGCCGCCTATGCGATCCTCGGCTACGCGCGGCGCGTGGCGATGGGCGTCGGCAACGTGGTCAGGAATCATTACCCTTACCCGGAGCGTTGGTTCGAGCGCAAACTGTTCCGCGAGTTGGAGCGGCGCGGCTACGCTTACCGCGAGTTGAACGCGCTCGGCGTCTGCACGCTGCACTACGACGTGGGCGATGCGACCGTCAACACGAACATGGGCGACTGGATTCCGCAGTGGTGCTTCCCGTTCATCAACTGGGCGCTCAAGAAACACGAAGGCCGCTGCTCGCTCAAGCTCGACTGGTTCGCCGGGAAAGAGATCGAGCTTGCCCCCGGCACGCGCCCGCAGGTCGTCGGGGAGTTGCAGGAGGCGGGCGTCGTGTTGTCGGATCACGACCCCATCGTGTTGGACTTCGTGCTTGGGAGTTGAACTTATCGCGGCGGGGTCTGGATGCCGAGCGTCTCGCTCTCCGGCGTCGCGTCCATGCGCGATCTCAGCCAGCGATAGCCGAGCAGCGCGGCGAGCGCGGCGGCGAAGAGGATGGGGATCGTGGTGTCGGCTTTGACGCCCATGTAAAAGTGGACGACGCCGCCGACGGCCGCGACGTAGGTCAGCTTGTGCAGTTTCGCCCAGCGTTTGCCGCCGAGCCGTTTGATCATCCCGGTGGTGGAAGTCGCGGCGAGGGGCACGAGCAAGAGGAAACTCGCCATGCCGATGGTGATGAACGGGCGCGCCCACACGTCTTCCGCGATCTCGCGCGCGCCGAAAAACTTGTCGAACCACACGTAAGTCAAGAGGTGCAGGCAGCCGTAGAAGAAGGCGTAGAGGCCGACCTGCCGGCGCAGTTTGACCAGCCAGTGTGCGCCCGTCAGTTTGCGCAGAGGAGTGACGGCGAGCGTGACGAGGAGGAAGAGGAGCGCGAGCACGCCGGTCGCGCGCGTCGCAAATTCGATGGGGTTCGCGCCGAGTTTTCCGTGATAGGCATCCCACGCCAGGAGCGCGGCGGGCACGAGGCCGTTGGCGAACAACACGAACCTCGTGAATTTAATGTCGGGCGCAAACATTCAGTTTCTCCGTGTCAGAAGTTGACCCGCAAATCCATCCCCGCGTAAAGCTGCGCCACCTGTTCGCCGTAGCCGTTGAAGGGCAGCGTGTCGCGCAAACCGAACTCGCCGATGCGCCGCTCCTTCGCCTGACTCCAACGCGGGTGGTGAACTTTCGGATTCACGTTCGAGTAGAACCCGTACTCGTCGGGCGCGGAGAGATTCCAGGTCGTCTTCGGCCGCGCGTCCGTCAGCATGATCTTGACGATGGACTTGATGCTCTTGTAGCCGTACTTCCACGGCACGACCAGACGCAGCGGCGCGCCGTTTTGCGGCGGCAGCGTCTCGCCGTAGAGTCCGCTGGCGAGAATGGTGAGCGGGTGCATCGCCTCGTCCAGACGCAAGCCCTCGACGTAAGGCCATTTGAGCACGTCGCTTCGTTGATTGGGCATCCGCTGCGGGTCGAGCAGCGTCTGGAAAGCGACATACTTCGCTCCTCCGAGCGGCTCCACCTGCGCCAACAACTTCGCCAGCGGAAAACCCACCCACGGGATCACCATCGACCAACGCTCCACGCAACGCATCCGGTAGACGCGCTCTTCGAGCGGCGCGAGCTTCAACAAATCGTCGAGGTCGAAGACGCGCGGCTTCCCCGCCATCCCCCCGACCTCCACCGTCCACGGGCGCGTGACGAAGCCGCGCGCCTCTCTCGCCACTTCCGATTTGCCCGTCGAAAACTCGTAGAAATTATTGTAATTCGTGATCTCTTCGTAAGAAGTGCGCGCCTCGCCGGGCGGCGGGGGAAAACTCGTCGCCGGCTCGGTCATTTGGACGTTCTCGATCTTCTCGCCCTTCAAAGGCGGCGCGGCGGGCACGGCGAAGCGACGATAGACGAGAGCGGTCGTGGCGGTCGTCGCGGCGAGCGCGGCTCCGCGCATGAAGTTGCGCCGCGTCAGGTATAACTTCTTGTCCGTGATCTCGCTGCTCTTGATGTCGTCCGGCTTCTTAATCAACATCTCCGCTCGCTCTCCGTCACAAAAAACTCGACGCCAACTCTTTACGGCTTCATACCCCGAAGATACGCGCGCCGTTTCGCCCGTGGATGTCTGGAGGAGGAATTATCCCGAACTCTACGAGCCTGGCGCCGGAAATGCAAAGGCGCACGCCGCCCGCGCTCTGATTCGAGCGCGGGCGGCGTGCGCCTTGCACTATGAGGCCGTCGCTGCGGCCGCTCTCTCTTTTGTGTCGTTACCAGCGCGGGATGATGTCGCCCCAGCGCGGGCTGCCGCCGCTGTTGCCGCGCCCGCCCGTCGCGCCGCGTTGCGCGCGCAGGATCGAAGCGGCGTCAACCAGCGAGCGCAAGGGAACTTCCCCGGAGAAGCTCTTATCGAACCGTCGCTCGAAGACGTAGAGCGGGAGCGTGAAAGCGGTGTCGAGTTCGTAACGCACTTGCCCGCGATTGCTGAAGGCCGACCAGACCACGTTCGGGATCGAACGCAGATTGACGACGACGGGCAAGTTGAACTGCGCTCCGCGCCTCCCGCCGAGTTTCATCGCGCCGCCGTAGTTGCCCTCGATCACGTCCTGATTGAAGAGGCTCAGGCGATAGTCGAAATCTTTGAGGTTGACGGGCACGGGCGTCGAAATATCTAACCCCAGATTGAGCCGCGCCGTCTGGTCGCGGAAATCTATGGCTTCGAGCGTGATCTCGTTCAGCTTCATGCTCACGAGGTCGTTGCCGAGGCGATCCGTCGAACGCCTCGTCTGCGCCGCCGCGCCCGTCGCCGCTGCCGACATGAGCAAGAGCGACAGCATGAGCCAAACGCCCGCCGTCAACGACTTTGCCGACATCTTTCTCTCTCGTCTCGCTTTCATCCGCACTCCTTCAACGCGCTTGAAATACGCTTGTCCGCCAC
>DASQNL010000575.1:0-2081 GCA_035644995.1 Pyrinomonadaceae bacterium
GTTGCGCCCGAGATCGTCGACGCCGCCGATCGGCTCTGCATCGTCGAGCACACGGATCACAAGCGTTTCAAGACGGAAGACCACGCCTCGCTCTACAACGAAATCTTCACGCTCTACGCGCTGAACGCGGGCGACACCTACCGTTTCTCCGTCAGCTCGGCGGGCGCGGGCGGCATGGTGCAGATGATCCTGCCGACCTATCAGGCGATGCGGCGGATGCACCCGTCGGTCGGACTCAACCCGGACTTCGTCGCAGGCATGCGCGACCACTCGAACGCCCTCGAAGCCATGCTGCTCTACATGCAGGGCACCTGGGACGATCTGCTGGAGCACGAAGAGGTGCGGCAGGCGCTTGCAACGAACGTCGCCACGCAGACCGAGTTGCTGGCCGCCGGTTACAACTCGAACCCCATGCGCCTCCACCTCTATCTCCAGCGCGGCGGTACGAACTGGCGCACGCTCATCCCCGCCGAAACGCAGATGTACCTGCGCATCTACGCTTCCGTTGACAGCCTCGTCGAGTTCAGGAACCGCGCCTAAAGAGCGCGTCTAAAACTGACCGCTCATCTGTCCCTTTGCGCCTTCGGTTTTAACTTTGCGCCTTTGCGTGAAACTGATTTTCTCGCAAAGGCGCAAAGAAGAGAGACCAGAAGGCGCAAAGATAATGACGAAGCGCGCGCTACGACAATTCGACAAAGTTAAGAGGGCGCGGAGCGACAAACTCCGCGCCCTTCGCGTGTCTCCCGGTTGACCAAAGGCGCATCGTAAGCGTAGCATCGCGGGCATCAATCACACAGTCAAACGATGAGCCGGAGCGCGGGAGATACGAGTTGGAGATCAACGACGACGCAAAAGAGTTGGTGCAGGAGATCGGCGAGGCGATCAACGCGGCGGTCGAGCGTTCGCCGCAGGTGGCCGACGCCATCTCGCGCCTGCGCGCGGCGGGCTACGAGATGGAACTGACTTTGAAACTGGAGATCGGCCTGCGCGAAACCGGAACGGAGGACGACCCCGAAGCGACGACCGCCGCCGCCGCACAGGACACCTTGCTCGAACTCACGGACGAAGACCGCCGCACGCTCCGCAGCATGAAGATTCGCTTCGACGAAAGCGAATAGACGCGCCTCGCCAGCGCGCACTGAATCTGTCGCCCGATTAGCCGCGCTTTGCCTTAATTTGCGCGTCTATGCTATCTTCAACCCCTTAAGTAATCCGCTAATTTTCGCCCTTAACACCGACACACAAAGAGGAGTTGCGCTAAAGTTATGTCTACGCCTAATGGAAACGCCGGGAACGGCCATAATATAGGCAAGGTGGTGCAGATCATCGGCCCCGTGCTCGACGTGGAATTTGAAGAGAATCACCTGCCGCCCATCTACACGGCGCTGCGCGTCACCTCCGAAGGCTTCGACGTGCCGAACCCCATCGACATCATCTGCGAAGTCGAACAGCACCTCGGCGAAGGGCGCGTGCGAACGGTCTCTATGAAGCCGACCGAGGGCGTCGTGCGCGGCATGCGCGCCATCGACACGGGCGGCCCCATCACCGTGCCCGTCGGCAACATGACGCTGGGGCGCATCATGAACGTCATCGGCGAGCCGGTGGACACGCTCGGCGCGGTCAACTCCGAAACGCGCTACCCCATCCATCGCCACGCGCCCACGCTCGACGAGCAATCGACCGAGTTGGAGATGTTCGAGACGGGCATCAAGGTCATCGACCTCATACAGCCCTTCCTGCGCGGCGGCAAGATCGGACTGTTCGGCGGCGCGGGCGTCGGCAAGACCGTGCTCATCATGGAACTCATCAACAACGTCGCCAAAGCTCACTCCGGCTTCTCCGTCTTTGCGGGCGTCGGCGAACGCACGCGCGAGGGCAACGACCTCCTGCGCGAGATGGTCGAATCGAAAGTCATCAACTTCGGCGAAGCCTTCTATCAACACATGGAAGAGACGGGCGAGTTCGACCTCACCAAAGTTGATCTCAAGGCGGTCGAAGAGTCGAAGGTCGCGCTCGTCTACGGGCAGATGACCGAGCCGCCGGGCGCGCGCCTGCGCGTCGCCCTTTCGGGCCTCACGGTC
>DASQNL010000576.1:0-2957 GCA_035644995.1 Pyrinomonadaceae bacterium
TCCTGACTCTTTTCTTCCTCATGTTCAACGCGCTCGGCGTCGTCTATAACGTCATCAAGCAGCGACCCGCCAGGTGGTTCGACATCTCGCTCATCATCACGAACGCGACGCTCTTCTTCGGCGCGAGCTACTTGCTTCTGGTAGACAAACATCACCCGATCCTCGGCTCGTACGCGCTCGTCTGGTCGGCCTTCTACGTCCTGCTGTTCTATTTCACTTACCAGCGCCACCGTGCCGACAAACTGCTCACGCTCTCTTACGTCGGCGCAGCCGTCACCTTCTTCACGCTCGCCGCCGCCATCCAACTCGACCTGCACTGGGTCACGATTGTCTGGGCGATGGAAGGCTTAATGCTCACCTGGATCGGCCTGCGCGCGGACACCGACGCGCCGCGCTACGCCGCGCTCCCCGTCTTCGCCTTCGCCCTGCTCCACTGGTTCACGACCGACATGACGGAGGTTGACGGGCGCGTCAACGAGACGTTCGTGCCGCTCATCAACAGTCGCGCCGTCTCCGCCGCCGCGCTCGTCGCCGCGTTGGCCGGCGCGGTCTGGCTCTACCGGCGCGAAGGCGGGAAAGTCGAGAAGAGTGAGCGCGAGACCGTCAGCGCCGTCCTCATCCTCGCCGCGAATGTCTTAGCACTGACGCTGCTCACCATCGACGCGCACGACTATTTCGTCCCGCGCCTCGCCGCCGTCAGCCCCGACGACTTCGACGCCTACAGGGCGATCCAGAACACGCGCCAGTTTACGATCACCGTGCTCTGGTCTTTCTACGCGCTCGCCGCCTTTGTCGTCGGCGTGCGGCGACGCCTGCCCGTCTTGCGCTACGCGGCGCTCGCGTGGCTCTGCGTGACGGGCGCGAAAATCCTCGCCTTCGACGCGGCCTTCTACAATGCCGCGTGGCATCTGCCGCTCGTCAATCACACCTTCGCAGCGTTTGCCGCCTACATCGCCGCGCTCTGGTACGCCGCGCGGCTCTACGTGCATGCCGATCACATCGACGAGCGCGAGCGGCACACGGTGCTCACTGCGCTCACCATCACGGCGAACCTCTACGCCATCATCGCGCTCAGTTTCGAGGCCACAGGCTACTTCGAGAAACTGATCCGCGCGGGCGCGCTTGCGGAACGCGACACGCGCGACCTGCGACTCGCGCAGGGTCTCTCGCTCTCGCTCGTCTGGACGCTCTACGGCGGCGCGATGCTGCTCTACGGCCACAGCCGCGCGAACAAGTTGCTGCGCGTCATGGCGCTCGTGCTTCTGACGGCGACGGCCTTCAAAGTCTTCTTCCTCGATCTGGCCGCGCTCGAAAAGTTCTACCGCATCGTCTCGTTCCTCGTGCTCGGCGCGATCCTGCTCGCCGTCTCGTTCCTCTATCAACAAAAGCAACGCGCGGCGAAGGCCGGGGAGGGCTGACGACGTAGAAACGAAACGTCTTTAGATGAAACTCTCTCTGTGCCCCCTCTGTGCTCTCTGTGTCTCTGTGGTGAATGCCTTAGGATCAGCATTCACCACAGAGACACAGAGAGCACAGAGGGGGCACAGAGAAAGATATGAGTCTCTCCCAATCGCTATCAACGAAGAGAAACTTTCAATGTCGATTGCCGATTATCATTTCGTTTCGCGCTGGCGCGTCGAGGGGACGTGCGAGGAAGTGTCGGATGTGCTCAAGGACGTGGCGGACTTGCGGCGCTGGTGGCCTGCCACTTATCTGGACGTGCGCGTGCTGGAGGAAGGCGACGAGCGGGGCGTCGGGAAACTCGTCAGTCTGGAGACGAAGGGGTACTTGCCTTACAGTTTGCGCTGGCAGTTTCGCGTCGTGGAGTCGCGCCACCCATACGGCTCGACACTCGAAGCCGCAGGCGACTTGCAGGGGCGCGGCATCTGGACGTTCAAACAGGACGGCCTGCTCGTTGACATCACCTACGACTGGCGCGTGCGCCCGCGGAAGCCCGTCGTGCGCGCCCTCTCGCTCCTGCTGCGCCCGCTCCTTGCCTCCAACCATCAATACGCCATGCGTCGCGGCGAACAGAGCCTCAAACTCGAACTCGCGCGCCGCCGCGCACGCAGCCCCGAAGAAGCCGCGCGCATCCCGCCGCCACCGGCGAAATAGAAAAAGCCGTAAATCGTGAATCGTAAATCGTAAATAGACAAAGGCGGTTTTTCTCTATTCACGATTTACGGTTCACGATTTACGGCTTTTATTCATCCTTCCCGTGAGCATCAAGGCGACCATCTTGTAGTCGGCGGCGAAAGACCAGAGCGGGTGCTTGAAGGTGGCGGGGCGATTGTGTTCGATGAAGAAGTGGCCGGTCCACGCCGCCGCGTAGCCCGTGACGAGCGCGACGGGCAGCCAACGCCAGCGACCCGTCGCGATGAGCGCGACGGCGAGGCCGGTGCTCGTGATCGTGCCCGCCGCGTGCAAAAGACGCGTGCCCGCGCGGCTGTGCTCGGCCAGGTAGTGCGGCCAGAAGTCCGCGAATGATTTCAACTCCTGCTGCGACATCTTTGCTGATCCTCGAAAGATGAAGTCCCTCCGGCGAAAGTCCTGAGCCGCATAACGTCTCCGGCCTGTCACGTCGTCGCCTACGCCTCGCCCGTCGAAAACAACTGTTGATATTGATCGGGGCGCGCGGGTTCGATGCGCGCGAGTTGGAGATTTTCTTCGACGTGTGCGAGGCGGCTCATGCCGACGAGCGCGGTGGCGATGCCGGGCGTGGAGCGCACGAACTGGATGGCGGTGAGCGCGTCGGTGGCGAGCGAGCCGAGCGGTTCGCGTACCTCGGGCGCGAGGTCGCGTGCCACCTTGCCCTGCAAGATCGAGGCGCTCGCCACGACCGTCACTTCGAGCGCGCGCGCCGCTTCGAGCAGGGAGACTTGCGCGCCTTGAAAAGTTTGGTTGGCGAGGACGAGCGCTTCGGGCATGGCGAGGTTGAAGGGGAGCTGGACGAAACG
>DASQNL010000577.1:0-15179 GCA_035644995.1 Pyrinomonadaceae bacterium
CTTCCATCGCGCCGAGGTGGCGCGCCTGCGCGGCGAATACGAAACTTCGCAGACGCTCTTTCGCCGCGCCTCGACCCTCCTGCATGCGCGCGGCGATGCCGAGGGCGAGGCCGAAGCCCTCCACTCGCTCGCCACCATCGCCCGCCGTCGCGGCGATTGCGCGGGCGCGTTCACTTATCTCGACCGCGCGCTCGAACTCGTCGGCGAACAGTCGAGCGTCCGCATCAAGTGCGGCAACACGCGCGGCCTGTGTTACTTCGCGCTGACCGAATGGGCGGCGGCCGAGGGCGAGTTTCGCGCCGCGCTCCAACTCGCCGAGGAACAGCACGACACGCATTACATGCACCTCATCGCGCACAACCTCGGACTTCCCGCCATGATTCGCGGCGACTTCTCCGAAGCGATGCGCTGGCTGCGCCGCATGCTGCGCGACAACGGCAACGCTGCGCCGCCCGTGCCGCAGGAGGCCTGGGCTTATCTGAACCTCGCCCGCTGCGAACTCTATCGCGGCGACCTCGCAGCCTGCGAACAACATCTCGACCGCGCGCTCGAACGCTGCCAACTCTTCAACCTCGTCGCCCAGCGCGCCGAAGCCTTCGAGACTTACGGCAACCTCTACCGCGAACGCGGAGACGCCGCCCGCGCCACGGAGTTTTATCATCATGCCGCGCGCACCTATGAAGAGGCCGGGGTCGACCCGTCGCGCGCGGAGTTGTGGGACGAACAGGCGTTGCTCAGTCTGCAACTCGGCGATACGACGGCGGCCAAAGCCCTGCTCGAACGTCTCATGGACGCGCGCGCCGCCATCAAAGACGAGATGGCCTTGCAGACGGCCACGCTCTCGCATGCGCGCGTCCTCGCCGCGCTCGGCGACACCGCGGCGGCACGCGCCGAACTCGACGCCGCGCTTTCCTATTTTCACACGCACGGGCTGCACTACTACGAAGCGCAAGCCTCGCTCGCGCTCGCCTCGTGCGCGCTCGCCGAAGAGAAAGAGAACGAGGTGGTCGAACGCCTGCGCCGCGTGCTCGATCTGGCCGCGCGCTACGATTACGACTACTGGCTGCGCCGCGAGATCGCGCACCATCCGCAACTCTTCGCCGCGCCCGACGCCGCCGCGCTCCTGCCGCCCGACATCCGCGAGGAATTACAACTCGCGCGAGACGGCGCGCCCGCGCAGCCGCCGCCGCAGCGAGCGATGAACGATGCCGGCGGCGTCGAACTCACGCCTGCCGCTACTGTCTCGCTCGTGCCGCCGAAACCGGCCGCCGATCTCTCCATCAACATGCTCGGCCCCGTCGAAATCTTCCGCGACCCGGCGCGCCCGCTCGCCGCCGACGCGTGGACGACCAAGCGCGCGCGCGACATCCTGTGCTTCATCGCCTCGCGCCGCCACCGCCGCGCCTCCAAAGACACCATCATCGACACCTTCTGGGGCGAGGCCGACTTCGACGCCGTGGAGAAAAATTTCCACCCCACCGTCTCGCACATCCGCAAGGCTCTGAACAGCAACCAACCCGTCAAGCAGAACTTTTTGCTCTACCGCGACAGCGATTATTTGCTCAATCAGGAATTCTCCTACCGGATCGACACGGAGGAGTTCGACCGCCTCGTCGCCGAAGCCGAAGCGGCCAAGCGCACGGGCGATCAGGCGCGCTACATCAGTTGTTACGAAGACGCGCTTCGTCTCTATCGCGGCGACTTCATGCAGGGCAGCTACGACGAGTGGGTCGAGGAGCAGCGTTCATACTATCGTGAGCAACATTTGCGGATGCTCGAAGTGCTGGCCGTCGCCGCGCAGAAGAATGAGGAATGGTCGCGCTCGCTCCAACTGGCGCAGCAGATTTTGGGCGACGATCAATTCCGCGAAGACGTGCATTGCATGATCATGCGCGCGCACGCCGCGCTCGGCAATCGCGCGGCCGTCAAGGAACAGTACGAGCAGTTGCGGCGGGTGCTGCGCAAGGAACTCGGCGTGGAACCGGCGGCCGAGACGCAGAAAATTTTCAAAGGCTTGATGGTCTAAACGTGCGTCGGCGACGCTGCGGCGCGGCAAATTGCGAGCGATGTTCCCCGTCGCCGGAGGGCGCAAAAGCGGCGTCTCAAAATAGAAGGAAAATGCAACAAACGGTTTTGGTCAGATCGGTTGGACTTATGTTATGTTGTCAACCCCCGACTTTTGTGCTCCTACCTCGCCGTGCGTCCGAAACCCCTCGCGCGAGCAGTCAGGGAAAATCTCGATCAACCCAACATCTTTAACCAGCAGCGTCAGGCGTCCGTGTTTTAGCGACATGAAGAATATAGCTTTGAAAAAAACCCGTCAGGCGACCGCCGTCTCCCTCGTGCTCCTGCTTTTGCTCGCCCCCGTCAATGCCGGCATCACCATCGCCACCGGCGACGGCATCACCGCCTCCGGCGCGGACGGCGTCAACTACACCGGCGCGAACGGCATCACCGCTTCCGGCGCGGACGGCGTGCTCACATTCAACACGAACGGCATCACGGCTTCCGGCGCAGACGGCATCACGGCCTCCGGCGCGGACGGCATATTAGTCTCCACCGCCGACGGCATTACCGCCTCCGGCGCGGACGGCATCACGGCCTCGGGCGCGGACGGCGTCGCTTATCCGAACACGAGCAGCATCGTCGCCGTCAAGCCGAGCGGCATCACGGCCTCCGGCGCGGACGGTATCACGGCCTCCGGCGCGGACGGCATCCTCGTCTCCACCGCCGACGGCACGCAGCACCGCGCCGACTCCATCGTCATCACCAATCCGAACGGCATCACGATCTCGACCGCCGACGGCCTGACCGCCGTCGGCGCAAACGGCATCACGGCTTCCGGCGCAAACGGCATATTAGTCTCCACCGCCGACGGCATTACCGCCTCCGGCGCGGACGGCATCCTCGTCTCCACCGCCGACGGCGCGACGCTCAGAAGCGCGGACGGGAAGTTTTTCAACGTCGCGCCGAGCGGCATCACGATCTCGAAGGTTGACGGCATCACGGCTTCCGGCGCGGACAGCCTCAGCATTAACTCTTCCGGCAGCATCACCGTCTCCACGCCCGCCAACCTCTCGACGATGAACAGCGCGGCGCGCCAGCAGGTCGGCCTGCAAAGTGTCGATCCCGAACTCGCGCTCCTGCTCGAACACGCGAATCAGGTCTCGGACGACAGCAACATCAACGCCGTCGTCGTCTATCACCAACTGCCCGCCGAACGCGACTTCGCCGACCTGCAACGCATCGGCATCCTCGGCGGCACGCGCTTCCATGTGCTGCCCGCCGTCTATATCTCGGCCACGCCGGATCAGATCATCGCCCTCTCGCACTTCCCGAACGTGCGTTCCATCTACCGCAACCGCACGCTGCAACTGACGGCCGACCCGGCGCAGGGTCTCACGGGCGTGGAACGCGCGCGGCGCGACGCCGACCTCGTGCGCAACAACGCGGGCACGCCTTTGAGCGGGCGCGGCGTGACGGTGGCCGTGCTCGATACCGGGCTGGATGCGACGCACGGCGACCTCGCCGGGCGCGTCGCGCAAAACGTCAAACTCGCCGATTTGCAGAGCGCGAGCGTCGGCTTCAACTATCCCTCGAACGTCGAGAACCTGCCGAACACGGATCAGGTTTACGGCCACGGCACGTTCGTCGCGGGCGTCATCGGCGGCAGCGGCGTGCGTTCGGGCGGGCAATACGCGGGCGTCGCGCCCGGCGCGCGCATCGTCGGCATGAGCGCGGGCGACCTCAATCTCGTCTTCGTCTTGAACGGACTCGATTACCTGTTGGCTCGCGGCGCGTCTCTGGGCGTGCGCGTCGTCAATTGCAGCTTCTCGGCCAACACCTTGTTCGACATCAACGATCCCGTCAACGTCGCCACCAAGATGCTCACGGAGCGGGGCGTCAACGTCGTCTTCTCGGCGGGCAATACGGGCGCGGGCTGGCACACGCTGAACCCTTACGCCGTTGCGCCGTGGGTCGTCTCGGTCGGCGCGACCGATTTTCGCGGCCGCCTCGCGGACTTCTCCTCGCGCGGCGATTTCGCCAGCCAACTCTTCCGCCCGACTCTCGTCGCGCCGGGCGTGCGCGTCGTCGGTCTGCGTTCGAGCGGTTTGAGCGTGACGGGCGTGGAAGGCATCGGCTTTAACGGCGATACGAATATCGCGCCGGGCAACGTGCCCTTCTACACGACGGCGAGCGGGACGAGCTTTTCCGCGCCGCAGGTGGCCGGGGCTATCGCCTTGATGCTCGAAGCGAACCCGAAACTCTCGCCCGCCCAAGTGCGCGACATCCTGCAACGCACCGCGACCCCGCTCGCCGCCTATTACGCGCACGAAGTCGGCGCAGGGCTGCTCAACACGCACGCGGCCGTGCTCGAATCCGCCTTCCCGGAGCGCAAACTCGGCAACTTCCGCGCGACGCTCAACCGCGGGCAGGTGCAATTCATGACCGACCCCTTGCGCGAGATTTCCGGCACGGTCAACCCCGGCGCAACCGGCTTTGAAACCACCGTCGAGATTCCGGCCGACGCGCTCATGGCCTCGATGCAGATCGGTTGGAGCGCGCTCAGCGTGAACGACCTCGGCTTCGCGATGTACGACGCGAGCGGCCGCAAACAGGCCGACCGGAACGCTCTCAACCTGCCCGGCTTGACGGGCAACCGCGAGCGCGCCGTCGTGGCCGCGCCGCCCGCGGGCGCGTGGCGCGTAACGGTTAAGAACACGCTCGGCGGTCTCGCCGTCACGCCGCAACCGTTCGCCGGGGTGCTCGAAGTGGCGCGCGCGGAGTACGCGCCCGTCAGAGACATCGGCGCGCTCGGCGCGGCCGAACGCGCGTCCGTCTATCAAACCATCCGCTCGTTCGTGATGTGGCCGACGGGGCAGAAGTTTCGCCCCGCTCAGGCCGCCACGCGCGGCGAACTGGCCGAGGCTCTCGTGCTCGGCGCGCGCGTGCCGCAGTACGTGCCCGGCGCGCCGACTTATCGCGACGTGCGCGGCGCGGCCGCGATGATCTACGTCGAGAGCGCGCAGCACGCGCCGCAGGGCGCGCTCTTTACGGATGTCGAGCGCGGCGGCTCGTTTGCGCCGAACGATGCGGCGAGTCGTCTCACGGCGGCGGTCGCGCTCGTCCGCGCCGCCGGGCTGCAAGCCGAAGCCGAAGCCGCGCAAAGCCTGCCGCTGGCGACGGTCTTGGACGCAGGCTCGATTCCCTCCGCCCTGCGCGGCTACGTGCGCGTCGCCATCGCGCGCGGGCTGCTCAACACCACCAACTCCAACTTCCGCCCGCAAGCCCCGCTCACGCGGCTCGAACTCGCGCAAGCCATGGTCGCCATGCAGAAACTTCAAACGCAATAAGACACAGGGGAAAAGGCGAAGGGGTAAAGGCAAAGGGGAAAAGGCGAAGGGGTAAAGGGTAAAGGTTAAAAACCGAGAAGCGGGACGCGAGCATCGAATGGCCTCGCGTCCCGCTTTTTGTCTTCCACCTTTACCCTTTTCCCCTTTACCCTTTTCCCCTTTACCCTTTCCCCTGTCTTCATTGTTTGACGAACAACTCCTCCGCGTTCCACAGCGAGAAGGGCGGGAGCGGGCTGGGACGGTAGTTGCCGATGCGCGTGTTGGCGGCGACGGCGATGTGGCGCGTGACGATGGGGATGAGCGGGAGTTGTTCGGCCATCAATATCTGGATGTCGCGGAAGATGGCGCGGCGGCGTTCGCGGTCAACTTCGTGGGCTTGCCGCGCGGCCAACTCGTCGAGCCGGGCTTCCCATTCGGTGGCGGGCTTCGACTGTTCGGGATACCAGAAGTGTTGCGGGCTGGAACTGCGCAACATGTCCGTGTAGGAAGAAGGGTCGGGTTCGGAAACCGACGTGCCGAAAAGCACGGCCTCGTAGTCGTAAGACTGGTTGATGCGGGCGGACAACTGCGCATTCTCGATGGGCGCGACCTGCACGTTCATCCCCAGTTTCTTTAAATCCTCCTGAATCACAATCGCGCTTTTGACGCGCACCTCGTTGCCGGCGGGCGCGATGATCGTGAACTCGACGCGATTGCCTTTCGCGTCCGTCAACTCCGGCGCGGACTCCGTGCCGCCGACGTTGAAGCCCGCTTCGCGCAGCAGCGCGCGCGCCCGTTCCAGATCGTAAGCGGTGCGCGGAACGTCGGCCGCCACCCATGCGCGGTTGCCGCTGGAGACGAAGTTGTAGAGCGGCGTGGCGAGTCCTTGCCAGGTGTTGGCGGCGATGGAGTCGCGGTCAATGGCGTGCGAGACGGCGCGGCGAAAACGCGCATCGTTGAACCAGGCGAGCTTCGCGGGGTCAACGATTGATTTGCCGTCGTCGCGCCGGCCGGGGTTGAGATTGAACCAGATGTTATCGGCGTAGAGGCCGGGGCCGAGGTCGTGGGCGCGCGCGTTGCCCTGCCCGGCGCGCAGGCTGGCGAAATCGGTCGGGCGCACGCGGTCGAGGATGTCGAGCGACCCTTGGCCGAGGCGGGTCAGAGCGTTGTTCTCGTCGCTGACGACTTCGAGCACGAGGCGGTCGAGATACGGCAGTTGATTGCCCGCCGCGTCGCGCTTCCAGTAGTGCGGGTTGCGCTTGAGGACGACGCGCTCGCCCGGCGCGCTCGATTCGATGGTGAAGGCTCCGGCGGTGACGATGCTCGCCACGTCGCTGGTCACGCTGTAAGCGTTGTTGAACGCGTTCCGGCCGAGTTCCGCTTCGAGCACGCGGCGCGGCAGCACGCCTAAATTCGACATGTAGTTTTCCGGCACGGCGATGGCTTCGGCGAAACCGAGCCGGAGGCGGCGCGCGTCCGTCACCTCGACCTCGATGGGCTTGCCGCCGACGAGCATCGCGTCGCGGTAGATGGGCGACGTAACGCGTTTGTCGTAGAGCGTGCGCAGCGTGAAGGCCACGTCTTCGGAGGTGAGCGGCTGCCCGTCGGAGAACTTCAACCCCTCGCGCAAGGTGACTTCGACGCTCTTGCCGTCGTCGGAGAGTTTCCAACTTTCGGCCAGCGCGGGCGCGTAAGTTTGGTCGTCGTGATTGAGTTCGACGAGGCGGCTGCCCATCAGGAAGAAGGAGACGTAGATGGAAGGCTCGTCGGCGGCGAGCATGTAGTTGAAAGTCTTCGGGGGCGAAGTGATGCGGTAGGTGAGCGTGCCGCCGCGCGTGCCCACGACGGGCGCGGTCGGCAGTTTCGCATCACCGCCGCCGCCGGCCGTGTTCGACGCGGGCGGCGTCTGGCACGCGCTCGCCGCGAGGAGTGCGGCGAGGCACAACAAGCTGACCAAAAACCGTCTTGACGATGCAAGTTTCATTTTACAATACCGAGTTGTCTGAAGTTGAAAAAGCGCGAGGCGTTTCGCGCGAACGCGCGCACGAGTGAGGCGATCCGATTCAAACATGTCTCCCCCCGGATGTCCAGAGCGATGCGCGCTCCACTCTTGCCCTCGCGCCGCGAATAGATGTTAAATCAGCGCGCGATGAGTTCGGCTGAAAACACCCTCCACGAACGATCCGAGTTGCCGTTGTGCTGAAACTGATTCTCTCCAGAGCGTTGCAAGGCGTCGTCGTGCTCGTCGTCGTCTCGGCGCTCACGTTCGCGCTCCTGGCCGCCGCCGGCGGCGACGCGCTCGGCGAACTGACGAGCGAGCAAGCCGTGTCCGAAGCGACGCTCAAAGAGATGCGCCGCGCCTACGGACTCGACCAACCGCTCGCCGTGCGCTACGCCTACTGGCTCTCGAACCTCGCGCGCGGGCGCATGGGCGAATCCTTCTACTATCACACGCCGGTGGCGACCATCATCTGGCCGCGCCTGCTGCGGACGCTCGCGCTCACCGCCGCCGCGCTCTTTCTCGCGCTCTCCGTCTCGCTCGCCCTCGCCGCGCCCGCCGCCCGCCGCCGGGGCGGCTTTTGGGATCGCACGAGCGAACTCGTGATCCTGCTCACGGCTTCGACGCCGCGCATCGTGCTCGCGCTCATCGCCCTGGCTATCGTCGCGCGCACCGCTTGGTTTCCCGTCGGTGGCGCGGGCGCGGAGACGCTCGCCGATTTTCGTCCCTTGCGCATCCTGCCCCCGGCCATCGTGCTCGCCCTCCCGCTCGTGGCTCTGTTTCTAGCGCAAGCGCGCGAGGGTTTGAGCCACGCGCTCGCGCAAGACTTCGTGCGGGTGGCGCGCGCGAAAGGATTGCCGGAACGCGCCGTTATCATGCGCCACGCGCTGCGCGACGCTTTGAACCCGCTGATCACGCTCTTTGGCTACTCGTTCGGCAGCGTCGTGAGCGGCTCCGTCATCGTCGAGACGGTGCTTGGGTGGCCTGGTCTGGGCGCGCTCAGCGTCAGCGCCGTGCGCCACCGCGATGTGCCGCTCTTGATGGGCGTCGTGATGATCACGGCCACGGCCGTGCTCGCCGGAAACCTCTGCGCGGACATCCTGCTGCGTCTGAACGACCCGCGCCTGCGACCGCGCCGCACGCCCGCGCGAACGCGCCGGGGAGGCGGTCGCTCCGTCAACCTGCCCGCTTCCGGCGCGTAAACATTCGCATGACCGACACCCCACCGCCGCCGCACCTCTCCGCCCCTTCCGCCGCGCCGCCGCCGGAGGCGTGGGAACGCGCGCAGGCCGCGCCGGGGGCATGGCGCGGGCGGGCGCGGCGCAGGCTGGCGCGCCGTTGGAAGTTGATGGCCGGACTCGGCATCGTCTCGACCTTCTACATCGTCGCCGTGCTGGCGAATTTCATCGCGCCTTACGACGCGAGCGAACAGTCGCGGCAGCAGCCCTTCGCCCCGCCGACGCCGATCCGTTTCAGAGACCGGGAAGGCCGCTGGCACGCGCGCCCGTTCATCTATCGCCTGCGCCTCACCGACCCGCTCGCGCGCACTTACAGCGAAGACACGTCGGCGCGCTTCCACCTCTTCCTCTTCACGCGCGGCCATTCATACAAACTCTTCGGCCTGTTCCAGACCGACCGCCATCTCTTCTCAGCCGCACCCGACCCGCGCCCGCATTCCGCCCTCCCGCACAACCTCGGCGCGGCGCAGAACACAGGCGCGGTGCAGGGCGCGAACGCTCCGGCACAGCGCGTGCACCTGCTCGGCACGGACGAGTCCGGGCGCGACCGCCTCTCGCGCTTGTTGATGGCGTCGCGCTTCTCGCTCGCGGTCGGGCCTCTGGGGACGCTGCTCGCGGGCGTGCTCGGAGTTTTTCTGGGGTGCGTGTCGGGCTACGCGGGGCGCAGGGTGGATGCGTTGTTGATGCGCGCGGCCGACGCGATGCTGGCCTTACCCGATCTCGTCTTGATCCTGGCGGCGCGCGCCGCCTTCCCGCTCGTGCTGCCGCCGACGCATGCGGGGCTGTTGCTCGTCGCGATCTTCATCGCTATCGGGTGGGCGGAGATGGCGCGGCTCGCGCGCGGGTTGGTGTTGGGGTTGCGCGAGCGCGAGTTCGTGTTGGCCGCCGTGTCGCTCGGGCTAACGGAGACGCGGATACTTTTCCGCCACATCCTGCCGAACGCCTCGCGCCCGCTCGTCGTGCAGCTCTCGCTGATGCTGCCCGCGTTCCTGTTGGCCGAGACGGCCTTGTCGTTTCTCGGCGTCGGCGTGCAGGAACCGGCGGCGAGTTGGGGCAACATGCTCGTGAGCGCGGGCAACCTGACGCTCCTCGGCCAACAACCGCTCGTCCTGCTCTCGCCCGCCTTCGCCATCTTCCTCTTCGTGCTCGGCGTGCGCTTGTTGAGCGACGGACTCAGACGCGACGGCGACCTCCGCGCCGGGTGAGACGCGCGCCGCGCCGCCGCGCGGAAAATTTTTAGTCGCGTTCAACTACCAGCCCGCGCAATTTTCCATGCAACGAAATTGTAATAAACCCCGCCCGCCCGCGGCTCAAGTTTTACTCAACGCCCGCACGCTATCGTCTACGCATCTACAGGCAAGGAGAATCCGACATGAATACGAACCTCGCAAACTCGCTGTTGAACCAGGCGGTCTGTCCCGGCATCCCGCGCGGTTGATGGGAGAAGTTAGGCTCCCCGCGCCCGTGGTAAAGCAGAACTTTGTCGCGTTCGTAGGTAGCTCGAATCGTTCACCGCCGCCTGAGCGAAAGGGCGCGGGAGAAGGCTACCGGGCAATCTCAAATTTGGTATTTGAGATTGCCCGGTAGCCTTCCCGTATGCCCCTTACGCTCTGTGATCCGTCCCGCTCAAGGCGCCGCCGCCATCCTCAAACGCGCCCGTCGCCCCGCGCTCGCAATGCGATTGCAACATTCTCAACTCGCCCCGTCTCTCCGCCTCAAGTCTCTCTCAAGTATTCCTCAAGCGCGCTTGGCTAATCTCGCCCCTGTCGAACAGCGACGGTCTTACTAACTTCAATTTTAAACTCGTCAGAGGAGAAGCAATTATGCGCAGAGCGCGAACAATGTGGGTCAAAGTTTTCATCGTCATGGTGGTCGCGGCTTTCATCGTGACGGCCACTTACGTGCCCAGCCCGGCAGCCGCCGCCGCTGTCGGCGCAACCTCCGTTCCCCCAAGCGGCGACCTCGGCTTCAACATGTACGGCCGCCCGGCTCCCAATTTCGATCTCAACCTGTCGCGCGCCGTCGCCAACGTGCGCTCCGCCACCGCCGATCAACTGGCGGCGGTCGAGACTTTGAAGGCCAACTCTAACGCCTCAGACCTGACCGTGCGCTGGAACGACTTCGGCGGCTCGCCCGATGTCATCCGCGACTTCGCGAGCGCGCCCTTCGCGGGGACGCCCGAAGAAGCGGGTCGCGCCTTTCTCGCCGCGAACGCCGCCGCCTTCGGCATCTCGAACATCTCAGACCTGCGCGTCGTGCGCAACACCGGCGCGCTCGGCGGCCAGCTCCTGCGCTTCCAGCAAACCTATAACGGCCTCGACGTGAAAGACGGCGGCATCGGCCTCGTCTTAAACGACCGCAATCAGATCATCATGGCGAGCGGCCCCTATTTCCGCGACGTGCAGGTCAACACGCAGCCCACGCTTTCCGCCGAACAGGCGAAGGCCGCCGCGTCGGCCGACCTCGCGCGCTTCCATGTCGCGCTGCCCGATAGCATCACGAGCCTCCTGCGCCCCGCGCTCGCCGGTCTCGCCAAGCAGGTCGCCGTGCTCGACGGGTACCAGCCGACGCTGGGCGTCTACCCGACCGCCGACGGCTACAAGCTCGTCTGGAAGGTCGCCAAGTTCTCCGAGAATCCTTTCGGCCTCTACCTCGTTTCCATCGACGCGCACACGGGCGAAACCATCGCGCGCAAAGACTTCGTCAACTTCCAGCATGCTCCTGAGACGCCCTTGCCCTTCACGGCCGACATCTATCCGAAATACCCGACCATCACGCAGGAACTCAAAGACCAATCGAAGATCAGCGTCGATTCAAACGGCACTCCGCTCGGACAGGAGCGCGTCAAGCTGCGCAGCTTCGACGCGTCGAACGTCACGACCGGCCTGATGGGCACGCTGACGGGCACGCACACCGTCGTCAACAACGCGCTCGCCACCAAACAGCCCTTCGCGCAGGCAGCCAAAGGCACCTGGCACTTCCGCGTGGACGACCCGACCAACCTCGAAGCGCGCACCAACGAAGCGGATCAACTCGCCGAACCGGCCGAGCATCAGGACGAGATCAACGCCTTCTTCTTCACGACCTACTTGCTCGAATACGTTGATTACCTGCACGTCGCGGGCGACAAAGTGAACAACCGCGTCGGCGCGGGCAGCTTCCCCGACGACTACCCGAACAAGACCATTCCGCTTCCGGCCACCGTCCACATCCCGAACATCTATATCGCGCTCGACGCGTCGGCCGGTAAACTGCCGACGGCGGATGCCAACCTGCCCGCGAAAGTGCTCGGCCTCGACAACGCCTTCGCGCTGAACCTGACGAGTCTCATCAGCGCGCTCGCGGGCACGGCTTCGCCCGTCGTCGTCAACCCGACCTCTTACGGCCACGGCTTCCTCTTCAACGACCTCGCGCTCGAAGGCACCGTGCCTTATCACGAAGGCATGCACGCCATCACCAGCCCCATCGCCGGTCTGGAAGGCGACCCCGAAGGCAGCGCGCTCAACGAAGGTCAGGCCGACATGTGGGCGTTCACCATCACGGACAACCCTTCGCTCGGCGACTACGTCGTCAACGCCAAGGGCATCCGCGACCGCTACCGTAGCTTAGGCCGCAACCCCGATTCGCTCGCCTACATTCGCAGCGCGCGTTCGACCCTGAAGTATTCCGACATCGGCACGCTGCGCAACGCCGCGGGCGCCTATGATTTCGAGGAGCACTACGACGGCGAGATTTACATGTCCACGATGTGGGACGTGCGCGAGATGCTGAACCGCGTCTACCCGTCGAAGTCCACCTATCGCCGCCCCGCGCCGAAGGACGGCACGCCGTCCAAAGAGATCGCGAAAGGCACGGAGATTTTCGAGCGTCTCTTCCTCGGCGCGATGTACGTGCTCGGCACGACCTCGCCCGACACGATGGTCAAAGCGCGCGACGCGATGCTCGTCGCCGACCAATCGCTCTACCCGACCGACGCCACCGATGCCGCCGCTCCCGGCCAGCACCGCGCCATGATCGAGCAGATTTTCGCGGCGCACGAGATGGGCAGCCAGGCGCGCGAAGTGAGCGGCGGTCAGGCCACCATCTCCACGCAGGTGACGCCCTTCACGGGTGAGCAGGCCGCGCCCGCCGTGCCGCAGAATGTCTCGGTCGCGCCCGCGTCGGCGCGCACCAACCGCGTCTCGTGGCAGCCCGTCGCGGGCGCGGTTTCCTACGAAATTCTCAAGCGCAAGATCGGCTTTGAGAACCGCCGCCAGCCGAACGGCAAGCGCGAGTTCGCCGACGGCGACTCGTCCACCACCGGCTTCCGCCACGTCGCTTTCGTGAACGGCAACCAGTCGTCTTACGAAGACCTCGGCGCAGTCCATGAAGTGTTCGCGCCCGCAGGACTGAACGATCTCTTCGACAGCGAATACTCCGTGCGCGCCATCGGCGTCAACCAAACGCGCCAACTCGGCTTCTCAGACCTCTCCGGCGCGGCCAAGCCCGTGCTCGTCACGCAGGATTTGACGGCGCGGGTTGACAGCGCGCTCTCGAACGTCACCTTCTCGAACGGCGTCTTCGCCTTCGACAACAAACTGACGAACACGCGCGGCGCGGTCTCCGACGACCAGACCATCTACGGCCCGATCAACTTCCAGATCACCGCCATCTCCGACCCGTCCGTCACCGTCAAGAACGCCGACGGCGGCGCGAACACGTTCGTCTACAAACAGAACCTCGCGCTCGGCCAGACCTCGGCGGCCAAGCGGCTCGAATTCAACGACCCGCTGGCGAAGCTGTTCACCTTCGACGCGCGCATCACCGGACAGGCTTACGCCGGTTCGGCCGGCGGCAACGGCTCGCTCGGCAACGACGGCACGAGCGAACCGCCCGCGCCGCTCACTTACTCGGTCTTCTCCGAAGAGTTCACCGGCGCGCTCGTCGCGGGCGACCCGACCGGCGTCTCCGGCGAACCGGCTTTGACCTACGGCGACCCGCTCTTTGAGGGCATCACCTGGAAGGACATCGAGGTCACGACGAAGTCCGACGCTCTCATTCTCGACGCCGCCCTGAGTTCGACCACCGCCGTCGACCTCGACTTCGAGTTGCGCACG
The DNA here is from genome assembly GCA_035644995.1 of Pyrinomonadaceae bacterium. Classification (GTDB taxonomy): domain Bacteria; phylum Acidobacteriota; class Blastocatellia; order Pyrinomonadales; family Pyrinomonadaceae; genus JAIVJZ01. Next base: position 13,667 of record DASQNL010000577.1, read on the forward strand.
GTGGACGGCAAGGTGCTCGCGAGTTCCGCGACCGCCACCGCCAACGAGCGCGTCTCGTCTAACGTGCAGCCGAACACGCGCTACATCCTGCGCGTGCTGGGTTGGGCGAACGGGCCGGCCGACTACCGCGTCGTGAGCAAGCAGTTGCTTCCCGAAGGCTCGCCGAACGAAAACGCCGGTAAGTTCACGCCGGGCGCGACCACGAGCGGCACGACCGCGACGAGCGGCGCGCTCAAACCGACCGCCGTCGTCACGCGCCTCGCGCGCTTCACCGTCAACCCGCTGACCAAAACCGTGAGCGTGAAGTTCCTGAACTAACCGCTCGTCAACGCTTCGCCTAAACCTCGGAGGCCGGTCTTCATTCACTTGAAGACCGGCCTCCGAGTTCTGCGTTCGCCTCATCTGTTTATTGCGTTTCGATTACATTTCACGTTCTCAAGTCCGCCTCAACCCTACCTCAAGTTTTGCTCAATAGCCTTCGCGTAATTTTGCGCTCGTGGGTGAGTCATGAAACCCGCGCCGATCAAAATTTTAACCAAGAGTTCAACCGGAGGCTGTTCTTGAAAATGAGAAAAATCCCGACCCTATTTGCGGCCATCATCCTGTGCTTCGCGCTCGGCTCGTCCGCGCTGGCGGCTCGCGTCAGCCCCGCGCTCGCGTCGCAACTCACTTCGCTCGCCGACACGACGCAGGTCGGCACGGTCATCGTCGCCTTCAACACGAACGACGGGCTGAAAGATTCGCACCTCTCGGTGCTCGGCGCGCTCGGCATCACGCGCGCCGTCACCTACCCGCGCCTCGGCATGGTCGCGCTGCCCGCGGCCACGGCCGGTCAGGTGCGCGCCCTCGCCGCGAACGCCGCCGTGCGCTCCGTCTGGGACAACGAGCGGATTCATTATTACGACTTGCAGGCGCGCACGCTGACGGGCGTCGAGCGCGTGCGCGCGGACGGCGCGCTGCGCCAGCGCAACGGCGGCCAGAACGTCTCCGGCAAGGGCGACTTCTCCGTCCTCGTCATCGACTCCGGCGTGGACGCCACGCACGACGATCTCAAACTCGGCCAGACCGTCATCCAGAACGTGCAGGTCTTGACCTCCACCAACACGGTTGAGGACGGATTCACGCCTGTCACCGTCCTTGAGAACGTGCCGAACACAGACCAGACCGTCGGCCACGGCACGCACTGCGCGGGCATCATCGGCGGCACGGGTCAGCGTTCCGGCGGCAAGTATGCGGGTGTCGCGCCGGGCACGAAGATCATCGGCGCGGGACTCGGCGCGGGGCTGTTCGTCTTAAACGCCGTGGGCGCGTGGGAGTGGGCTTTGGCGAACCAGTACAACTACAACATCAAGGTCATCTCCAACTCCTACGGCAGCTTCGACTCGTTCGACCCCGACAACCCGATCAACATAGCGAGCAAGTCCGCCTACGACAGCGGCATCACGGTCGTCTTCGCGGGCGCGAACAGCGGCCCCGGCAAGAACACCTTCAACAAGTACGCGAAAGCTCCGTG
>DASQNL010000578.1:0-6862 GCA_035644995.1 Pyrinomonadaceae bacterium
GCCGTAATCGTCGTTCGGCTTCAACACCAGACGCTCGCGCTCGCGCCGTAGTATTTCGACGAGATCGTCTTCGCCGCCGTCGAACGTGGCGACGCCCCGGCGCACGCGGCGCGTCCAGGGAATATGACGCCGGATGGCAGCGAGTTCGGCGGGCGTGAAGAGATGCGCGTAGGCCGGAGAACTGAGAACGGCGAAGCCTAGTTTCTTGTGTGCGAGCTTGGAACGAAACGGGTTCACCATGCAGACCTTGCCTTCGGCGTAGGCGCGCGAGAGCGGGTGCGTCTCGTCGAACCGCTCCAAAAATTCGTGGATCACGACGCGCTTGTAGAGAATGTCGATGCGAAAATCCCCGGCGCGCAAATGCAGGCCGTCGAAGGTGAGGGCGCGCGGGTCGGCGATCACGGTCGGGTAGCCTTGGCGGTTGAAGTAGTCTTGCAGGATGCGAAACTCGCTCTCGGTGGCGACGCCTTCCCAGTCCACAATCGCGATCTGCGGGCGCTCAAACGCGCCGCCCCATTCGCGATAGACTTCGAGGAGCGTGGTGAGCAGGCGCGCGTGAGGGCGCGGCAGCCAGTGGGGGTAGCGAGCCAGGAATTCGCGCATGTGCGGGAGCGTGAAGAGAACCCGTTCGAGTTGAGATTGATCGGCGATCCCGGCGGGGTTCTCCGCGTTGTATTCGAGAAATTGGAAATCGTCGCCGTCCAGATAGGCATCGAGGCGACTCGTGACGCAGGCGTAGCGGTAGCCGGGGTCGATGCGCGCCATCGTCGCCTCAAGCGGGGTGGGGTCGAGTTCGGCGAGCAACGCTTCGTCGGCGAGCGCGGCCGTGATCAAACGCTCGAACGCGCCCGCCAACACCCGCGCCGCGCCTGCCACCGCGTCGTATTGAGCGCGCGCGATGACGAGCGGGCGCAGGAAGGGGCAGACGGCGCGGTCGCCGTGGAGCAAGCCGAGCGTGCGCTGTTCGGCGGTGAGACGTGCGAAGAGTTCGGCGTTGACGCCGGGGTCGTCTGCGATGCGCCGTTCGAGCCATTCGATAGCGGCGGCAAGCGTTTGAGTTGACATAGTCGGCGGCTCCCGGCAGCTTCGCCGCGCCCGCACACCGGACGTTAATCAACCCGCGTGCGACGGGCGGCGAGCGTTGGCCTACAATCGAGCGGGATGGGACGGCGAGGTCGAGCGTCTCTCGCTTGCGTATCTTCCTGAATAGCCGTGAGTCTGTCAAACATCTTTCGCGGCGGGCGCGTGTTGGCGGCGTGAAGGGAAGTTGGTCTAAGATAACGGGCAGCTCAAAAAAAGCGAGAGACAAGGCGAATCGGCGAGGGCGTGCGCGGAAAGACGAGCGCGGCGTCCGTTGCGGGGCGGGGCGCACGCAACCGGGAGGAATGACGAAGATGTTGAAGCGCGGGCGAAAGAGTTTGGCCTTCGGGTTGGCCGCGATGTTCGTGTTGGGTCAATTGGGGTGCAGCAACTTGTTCTCAGGTCGCGGCGGCGGCGGCGCGCAGGGCGGCAAGCCCGCACCGCATTTCGAACCCGGCTTCAACCTCTTCAGCCCCGAACAGGACATCGAACTCGGCAAACGTTCCGCCGTCGAGATCACGCAACAGATGCCGCTGCTGAACGACGAGCCAATCGTGACTTACATCCGCCAACTCGGCGCGAACCTCGCGGCGCGCGCCTCCGGCCACAAGTTTCCCTACCAGTTCAACGTCGTGGCGACGAAAGAGTTGAACGCCTTCGCGCTGCCGGGCGGCTACATCTTCATCAACGCGGGCGCCATCGCGGCGGCGAAAAACGAGGGCGAACTGGCGGGCGTCATCGCGCACGAGATCACGCACGTCGCGCTGCGCCACGGAACGAATCAGGCCTCGAAAGCCTACATCGCGCAGAAGGGCTTGGGCGTCATCGGCGCGATCACGGGCGACGATTCCGACCTCGGCCAGGTTCTCAACTCCATCGGCGGCGCGGGCGCGAACATGCTTTTCCTGCGCTTCGGCCGCACCGCCGAGCGGCAGGCCGACCTCGAAGGCGCGCGCATCATGGCCGAGAGCGGCTACGACCCGCGCGACATGGCGAACTTCTTCAAGACGCTCCAATCTCAAGGCGGCCAGCGCACGCCCGAATTTTTGAGCGACCATCCAGACCCCGGCAACCGCGTCGCCGCGATCACGAATGCGTTGCCGTCTCTGCGCGTGAGCGACCGGCCGGTGCGCGACACGCAGGCTTTCAATCAAGTCAAGGCGCGTCTCGAAGGACGCCGCGCCGCCGGTTCGCTCGCCTCGACCGCCGAACCTCAACGCACGGGGCCGCGCGACCCGACGACGAACACTTCCGGCGTGGCTCGTCCCGCCGCGCCCGCCCCTTCCTTCCAACCCTATCGCGCGGGCGACGACTCTTTCGCCTTCCAATACCCCGCCAACTGGGACGCGCTCTCCGCCGGAGACGACGGCGACGCCCAGATGATCTTCGCCCCGAAAGGCGCATACGGCAAACTCGGCGACGCGCTCGTCGTCACGCACGGCATCTTCATCGGCGCGGTCGCGCCCGCCTCCGGCGATCTGGCGCGCGCCAACGAAACTTACGTCCGACAGCAACTCGACATCAACGCGGACTTCCGCGTCCTGCGCCAGCCGCAGCGCATCCAGATCGGCGGGCGCGAAGGCTACGCCACGATGCTCGCGGGGCCTTCCGTCGTCACCGGCGTCACCGAAGTTGACATCATCTACACGACCGCCACCGCCGACGGCCGACTCTTTTACCTCATCACGATGGCTCCCGAAGACGAGTTTGAATCCTACCAGCCCGCCTTCCAACAGATCATCCAAAGCCTCCAACTCGCGCGCTAAAAACTGAGCGGCGGATGACACGCTGATGTCATCCGCCGCTTTCGTTGAAGGTTGAAGGGAACGACGCTTGATGAGCGTCCCGTTTGAGAATTGTGAGTGACTAGGGAAGAGGCTCTTTGTGTGCGTCGGCGTAAATGCGCAGAGCAGCGTTAATACGTTGCTGAAACTCTGCCCCCTGCGCCCGAAACCACTCCAACACGTCTGCATCAACGTTAATCGTGACGGAAACTTTGTCGGGCACACGCAATTTAGCGTCACCGAAAAAGGCTTCGTCCACTGGTGGAATGTCCGAGGTGTCGATCTCTTCATCGATCATCTCGTCAACTCGCGTCCAGTTGGTCTCCGACGGCTTCTTCACATCTGTCTCCATAACATTGAACTAGTAGCTACAACTCACTCTCGGAGAGGCTGGCAAGTTTCATCAGGTGTCTCAGCAATCCTGTTTTGAGAGTTTGATTGCCATGAATCGGAAGGGAAAGCCGAATGTTACTTCCGGCTTTCCCGTAAACATGATGGCTACCCTGCACGCGCAGCAAAGACCAGCCGTGACGTTCAAGCAACTTTGCAAACTCTTTGCCGGAAACCGACTTCATACGGCGATTTCCAGTACACGACCATGTTCCCGCATTTCCGCGGGCGACACGTCAACCGACAGGCAGCCTTCAACCGCTTCGTAGAGGTTTTGCAGTAACTCCTCGAACGTCTCGCCCTGCGTGGCGCAGCCCGGAATGGAAGGGACTTCCGCCCAGTAGCCGCCTTCCTCTGCTTCATGCACGATGACTTTGAGTTTCATGTTCTTGCCTCTTTGCTTCGTCGCCGCGCAACTCAACGCCCGCCCGTGATCTCTTCGGCCAGTTTCTCCGCGCCGTAGAGTTTTCTCAACGCCTCGATGATCGCCATGCTGTGGACGGCGACGGCGCGGCCGCCCTCTTCCTCGTCCACATAGACGTAGCGGTTCGGGAGTTTCTGAATGTTGCTGTCGAAATTCAGCCCGACCACTTCGGCGTTGCGGTTGATGACGGGCGAGCCGGAGTTGCCGCCGATGGTGTCGGCCGTGTAGACGAAGTTGAAGGGCGTGGCGAGATCGAGTTTGGTGCGCCCTTCGCGGTAGCGGGCGGGCAGATCGTAGGGCGGTTTCTCCCCGAAACTTTCGGCGCGGTCGTAGAGTCCGTAGTAGGTCGTCTTGAAGGGCACGAGCGTCGTGTCTTCACTGTAGCCGAGCGCGCGCCCGTAGGAGAGGCGCAGGGTGAAGGTGGCGTCGGGCGAGACGGTCTTGCCGTAGACGGCGAAACGCGCCTTGGCGATGCGCTGCCCCGCGCTCGCATCGACGCTCTGGATGTTCTCTTCGTTCCATGCGCGCAGTTCGCGGTAGACGGGTTCGATGCGGCGCGCGAGCGCGATCATGGGATCGTCCGATTTCGTGATGGCGTCCGCGCCGCCCGCAAAGAGACTTTGACGCACGCCGACATCGGCGAGTTTCGTCCCCGTCACAGCTTGCCGGGCGACCCCGGCGGGCGTCGCCCCGTTGAGCGCGGCGCGGATAAAGGGGTCGTCGTTGCCGAGCGTCTTCTGCGCCTCTTCGAGCCACGCGGCGAGCGCGGCCTCTTCCAGATCGGGATAGATGGGCGCGGGCGAGAACAGATTCACTTTGAGAGCTTCGAGGCGCGCATCACGAAACTCGTCGTAGCGCGTGGCGTTCGGCTTGCGTATCTCTTCGGCGTAGCGCACGAGGGTCGAAGCGAGCGAGCCGAGACGCGAGGGCGTGGCGATGGAACTGAAGGCGATGCGCTTCGCATATTTCGGGAGCGCGCCGTAGGCCGTCGCCACCTGTTCCCAGGCGGTGCCGTAAGCCTGTTGCCATTCGGGCTTGGCCGCGATGCGCGCGCGCAGTTCTTTCTCCTCCGCCTCTTTCTTTCCATAGAGGCGCGCGTTCAGGAGTCCGGCCTGTTGACTCTCCAGACGTTTGATCGAGTTTTCGAGCGAGCGACGGGTCGCCCCGGCGCGACGCGCCTGCTCCGCTCCCGTCGCCGCGTAGCGGTTGAGCGCGGCGCGGCGCGACGACCAGACTTGCATCTGCAAAGGGTTGCCGAGGTCGCGTTGATATTGAAGCTGCGCGTTGGTCAGCAGCCGGTTGGTCGAGCCGGGGTTGCCGGACAGAACGACGAACTCGCCGTCGGCCGGGCCTTTGGCCGACCACTTGAAGTAGTGCTCGGTCTTGGCAGGCTGATTGTTTTCGTAGACGCGCAGGAACGTCACGTCGAGGTTGTAGCGCGGGTAAGTGAAGTTGTCGTAGTCGCCGCCGAAGAAAGCGATCTGCTCCTCAGGGGCGAAGACGAGGCGCACGTCCGTGTATTTCTTGTAGCGGTAGACCCAGTATTCGCCGCCCGCGTAGAGCGTTACCACGTCGCTCTTGAGTTTGGTCTGGTCGGTTGATTCTTTCTCGATGGCGGCCATCGCGGCCTTGCGCTGCTCGTTGGCTTCTTTGTCGGAAGCGTTCGGCTTGACCGCGCCCTGCACGCGCGCCGTCACGTCTTCGTAAGAGACGAGCACGTTGATCTCAAGGTCTGGACACTTCAACTCTTCGGCGTGCGTGCGCGCGTAGAAACCGTCTTTGACGAGATCGCGCTCCTTGGTCGAGAGCTTCGCGAGTTGCCCTCCGGCGACGTGTTGATTGGTCATCACGAGACCGTTCGGGGAGACGAACGAACCGCTCCCGCCGTCCTGCAAACGCGCGGAGGCGAGGCGCACGTGGTCGAGCCATTCTTTGGTCGGCTCGAAGTTGTAACGTTCCTTCCACTGTTTCAGCGGCGGGTTGTCGAAAGTCCACATGCCTTCGTCGGCGCGGACGATGGTCGCCGGCAGCGACAGCAAAAATGACAGGGACAGCACCAAAGCGACAGCTCTCTTCATTGGCTCAACTCCGTTTATTCGGGACAAGATTTGCGGGAGAAAATGGGTTTCGGTAACGCAGCATATTATACCTGACGGGGCGACGCCAAACACGCGCGCGCGTGACGAGTTAAGGGCGCGCGCGGCTGCATCACCGATTCGAGAGGTCGCTTGCCGTGGCCGAAGGCGGCCAGCGTGGCGGTTTGATCTCGGACGCGGTAAGTGATGCGCCGCGAGGTCAATACTCTTCCGCGCGTCCTGTGACGATCTCTTACGGCGACACAACAAAACATGATGCGCTTTCCAAGCGTCGACCGTTGAACAATAGTCACATAATTCCACAAAATAATTCTTCCGACTAATTTTTTGCGCCTCGAAAAAAATGCTGAAATACGCCGGACTTTAAGTGTTTCCTCTCGAAGTCGGAACATCAAGGAGAGAAACACACGATGCCCAAACTCTTATCCAAAATTGCTTTAAACGCCGCGGCTTTACTGCTCATCGGTTTTAGCGCGAACAGCGCGTATGCCGACGGCATTCAACTGGCCGGCCCTGACCCGTGCTTCCCGGCAGGAGTCGGCAGAGGTTGCGGCGAGGAGCGCGCCGTGCATGTCTTGTCGATTCAGAATCACACGACGGCCTCCGGCTTTGTGGGTCGCTCGGCGAACGGCGGGGATAAACGCACGGGCGACGTTCGCGACGGCGACTGGTCGCGCGGCGCCAACACGCAGACCGTGAGCCTCACGGAGATCGGGTTGACGCAGGCCAGCGACCTACGCATCTACTTCGACATCATCGAGCCGGTCGGCGGCGGCAATAGCGCGGTGACGCTGAACTCGCTGGTCTTGACGGCTTACAACGAGAGCGGCGCGGCGGTCTTCTCGGCCTCGCTCGTCAGGCCGGGTGAGTCCTATGAGATGCTCGGAACCGGGCAGGGTCATTCCGACTACGCCTTCGGCCTCGACTCCGAAGCGGCGGCGCGCCTGCAAGCCGCCATCGCGGCGAACCCCAACCTGCGTCTCGGGCTGGCGGCCAGCGTAACGAACGCGCAGGGCGGGCCGGAGAGTTTCTTCATCGGCTCGGCGGGGTCTACGGAACCCGTGCCCGAACCCGCCACGATGTTTCTG
>DASQNL010000579.1:0-2942 GCA_035644995.1 Pyrinomonadaceae bacterium
TGGCCAACCCAGACCCGAATAGACCGGCAACGGAGCCGCCCGCGCCGGCGCTCGACCCGGGCCCCGGCGGCCTCTTCGAGTTTCGCGGCTCGTTCGCCTACCAGCCCACCAATGCGCTGCGCTCGACGCTCGACTACACCAGGAACCGCCTGCGCCGCTACGACACCGACCTCGTCGCCTTCGACGTGAACCTCGTCTCCTGGCGCACCACCTACCAGTTCACGCGCTTTCTCTTCGCGCGCGCGCGCATTGATTACGAGTCGCTGCCGCGCCGCGCGCGCGGTCAGTTTCTGCTGGGCTACACGCCCAACCCCGGCACGGCCTTCTACGCCGGCTACAACGACGACGCGCAGATCAACACCTTCTCGCCCTTCGGCCGCCAACTCGAACCCGGCTTCCGCCGCAACGGTCGCACCTTCTTCGTCAAGATGTCTTACCTGTTCAGGAGAAGTTTCGGCGGATAGAAAAGCGACGACAGGGGCGCGCGGCGCGCGCATCGAAGCGGGACATGAAAGCCGTAAACCGGAATGAAGGCGGGCGCATGTTTTGTCCCGGCTTCCTAACTTCGGGATTCCGCTTTCGGGATTCCGACAACCCCGTTCCCTCCGCCGGTTCCACGCTCCCGTTCCCTCGTTTCGCCCGTTTGACTTAGCGCACGAATTCGCTTAGAAAATTCTCCGGCATTCCCAACTCCGTCGGTTGCCCTGCACACTTGTTCTTGGAAAGGAAATAAAAATGTCCGCTCTCGACATTTCGCGCGCGGTTGCGCTCAGTCTCTTGTTAGCCGTGATGCTCTTAACTCAAGCACTGCCCGCCGCGCTCGCGCAGCAGAAACCCGACGCCGCCGGCGCGACGGGAAGCGCGGCGGCCAAAGCCCCGGCCTACCCGGCGACCAGAAAAGTCGAGCAGGTTGACGATTACCACGGAACGAAGGTGGCAGACCCTTACCGCTGGCTCGAAGATTTGGACACGCCTGAGACGAAGGCCTGGGTCGAAGCGCAGAACCGCCTCACCAACGCCTATCTCGCCGAGATTCCCGCGCGCCGAAAGATCAAAGAGCGTCTGACCAAACTCTGGAACTTCGAGCGATACGGCATCCCCTTCCGCGAAGGCAACCGCTACTTCTACACGAAGAACGACGGTCTCCAGAATCAAAGCGTGCTCTACACCGTCGCCTCGCTCGCCGACGAGCCGCGCGTGCTGCTCGACCCCAACAAGCTCTCCGCCGACGGGACGGTCGCGCTCGCCGGCACGGCCATCAGCCGCGACGGGAAGTTGATGGCTTACGGGCTGTCGGCTTCGGGGTCGGATTGGTCGGAGTGGCGTGTGCGCAACGTCGAGACCGGCCAAGACCTCCCCGACCTCGTCAAGTGGGTGAAGTTCTCCGGCGCGAGTTGGACGGCCGACGGCAAAGGCTTCTTCTACAGTCGCTACGACGAGCCGCAGGCGGGCGCGAGCCGGTTGGCGGGCGTCAACGAGTTTCAAAAACTCTACTATCATCGTCTCGGCACGCCGCAAGCCGACGACCCGCTCATCTACGAGCGCAGGGATCAAAAGGACTGGGGCTTCAGCGGCGAAGTGACCGAAGACGGCCGCTACCTCATCATCCACGTCTGGGTCGGCACGGACGCCAAAAACCGCATCTACTACAAAGACCTCCGGACGGCCGACGCTCCCGTCGTCAAACTGCTCGACGAGTTCGACGCCGCCTACAACTTCATAGACAACGACGGCCCCGTCTTCTGGTTCATGACCGACCGCGACGCGCCGCGCTACAAGCTGGTCGCCGTGGACACGCGCCGTCCCGAACGCGCGAACTGGAAAGTCGTCATCCCCGAAGCGGCCGAGACGCTTGAGGGCGTGAACGTCGTGGGCGACATGTTCGTCGCCTCCTACCTCAAGGACGCGCACTCGCAGGTGAGGATTCATAAACTGGACGGCGCGTTCGTCCGCCAAGTCGACCTGCCCGGCATCGGTTCGGCGTTCGGCTTCAGCGGCAAGCGCACGGACAAGGAGACGTTCTACGCCTACACCAGCTTCACGACGCCCACGCCCATCTACCGCTACGACCTCGTGACGGGCAAGAGCACGATCTTCCGCCAGCCGAAAGTTGATTTCGATCCCAGCCAGTACGAGACGAAACAGGTCTTCTACAAGAGCAAGGACGGCACACGCGTGCCCATGTTCATCACGCACAAGAAGGGCTTGAAGCTCGACGGCACGAACCCGACGCTGCTCTACGGCTACGGCGGCTTCAACGTCTCGGAGACGCCCGGCTTCTCCATCAGCAGGCTCGTCTGGATGGAGATGGGCGGCGTCTTCGCGGTGGCGAATTTGCGCGGCGGCGGCGAGTATGGCAAGGACTGGCACGAGGCCGGGATGAAGCTCAAAAAGCAGAACGTCTTCGACGATTTCATCGCCGCGGCCGAATGGCTCATCTCGAACAAGTACACGTCCACGCCGAAACTCGCCATTCAGGGCGGCTCGAACGGCGGCCTGCTCGTCGGTGCTGTTCTGACGCAGCGACCCGATCTCTTCGGGGCTGCGCTGCCCGCCGTCGGCGTGATGGACATGCTTCGTTTCAATAAGTTCACCATCGGCGCGGCGTGGGCTTCAGACTACGGCTCGCCCGAACATCCCGACGAGTTCAAAGCCATTTACGCCTACTCGCCGCTGCACAATTTGAAGGCCGGCCGGAACTACCCGCCGACCTTGATCACGACCGCCGACCACGACGACCGCGTGTGGCCTGGACACAGCTTCAAGTTCGCGGCGGCGATGCAGGCGGCGCAGGGAGGCGACGCGCCCGTCCTCATCCGCATCGAGACGAAGGCCGGACACGGCGCGGGCAAACCCACCTCGAAGGTCATCGAAGAATACGCCGACATCTGGGGCTTCCTCGTCCGCAACCTCAAGATGAACGCGAGGTGGGTTTGCCCGCG
>DASQNL010000580.1:0-5352 GCA_035644995.1 Pyrinomonadaceae bacterium
CGATCATATCGTCGAAAGTGATGCCGTAGCGCACCGAACTGAGAAACGTCGAGGCCGATTGGCCGTAGAGCGTCGTGGCGACGACGCCGCCGCCGATGATGCCGACCACGTCGGCGGCCACGGTCAAAAGCGGCAGCGTGATAAAGAGCGCGACGAGGCGCGGGGCGACGAGTTTGCGCACGGGGTCTGTGCCGAGCGCGCGCATGGCGTCGATCTGTTGCGAGACGACCATCGAGCCGAGTTCGGCGGAGATGGCCGAGCCGACGCGCCCCGTCACCATCAGGGCGGTCAGCACGGGGCCGAGTTCGCGCACGAGCGAGAGCGCGACGAGGAAGCCGGTTTGATCCTGCGCGCCGTAGTATTTGAGCGTCGGGAAAGTTTGCAGCGTCAGCACGCCGCCGGTGAAAAATCCCGTGAGGATGATGATCGTGAGCGAGCCGACGCCGATCACGTCCATCTGCGCGATCATCTCGTTGAAATAGCTGGGACGGCGGAAGAGTCTGCGTATGGCGCGCGCCACCAGCAGACTCGTCTCCTGAACTTCCAGCAGGGAACGTATGGCAATGTTCATGTGTGAACTTTAGAAACTCGCAAATGCGCCCGCTGATTGGGGTCGCTCACCGCCGCGGCGCGCCCCGGAGCATGATCCGCGAACCGCGACAGACGTTGACCTGTGCATGACTGTTGATCTAGGGCACGCGGACAGACCTAGCGAGACGAGCAAGATCGAGCCAGCCAATGATGCGCAATAACTGGGCAAGGCGTCAAGCGAGCGTCAGGGAGAAAATTGAAAGGCGAAGGGCGAAAGCGTAGTGGGGAAGCAGCGGGGCGTTCCCCACTATGCTTTCGCCCTCGCCGCTTGTCGCCTTGCGGCCTACGGCTTCAGGTCGCGCGAGGGGTCGGGGCGTCGTTCGCGCGGGGCTGGCGGGGCGGGCGCGTTCTGTTCGTTCAATAAGGGTTGCCGCCGCTGTCGCTGTTGTTCCAGCCTGCGACGCCGCCTCCCGTCGATGAAGCGTGCGGGCGCGTCGCCGGGCAGGCCGCCCGGCTGCGCGGGAAGTTGATCGGTGCGTTCGCGGGGCGCGCGTGGTCGGCGTTGGAGGCGGCGGAAGGCATCGAGTTGTTCGGGCGTGAGAAGGCGCCGGATGCGGAGTTCGGTGAGCGAACGCAGGCGCACGACGGCCGTTTGCGCCGCGCCTAGCTCGCGCACGCGTTCTTCGATGAAGCTCTCGCCCGGATTGGCGGAATAGATGGCTTCGTCGAGCGCGCGGCGAGCCGCTCGGAGACGCGCGCCGAGCAAGCGGCCTTGCGGTTCGGTTTCGCGCCGGATCGCGCTGATCTGCGCGCGTTGTTCGGGTGTCAGATTCAGGATGCGGAGCAGGCCGGGGGCGTTCGCGCCGCGTCGTCTCGTGTCCAACTCGCGCTGCGCCCCCGGCGTCGGCGCGGCCGCGTTCCCGTCCTGCGCGCGCGCCACGGCGCGAACGCCCGCCGCCGAAAACAGCGCGAGCAGAGCGGGCGCGAGCAAAGCAAATTTGAGCATGCTCAATTTCCGGTCGAACTCTTTCATACGTTCTCGGCTACGGCGCGCCGCGTCGAAGTCGGGTCGCGGCGCGGCTTAATTGGCTTCGCGCAAAAGATCGTAGAGGCGGGGCGCGTCCTCTTCATCTCTTTCGTCCCGCCGTGGTTTCGGCGGCGCGGCGGGTGAGGGAGAGGCGCGACGTTCGCGCCGCAACTTGTCGGGCGCGGAGAGCGTCCTCGACGCCGACGCAGGTTCAAGCGTCTCGATTGCCGCGATGAAATTCGCGGCGCGGCTGTCGTCCAACTGGGCGCGCGTGTCTTCGAGTTCGCGTAAGGCCGCGTCGCGCTCGGCGACGAGTTTGTCCAACTCCGCTTGCAAAGAAACCTTTGCGCCCGGCGCGGAAACTTGCTCCGCCGGCCTGCTCTGCGCCTCACGACGCAGGCGCGTGCTGAAAGCCAGCCCGCCCTCATCGTCCCACCTGACTTCCGCATTGGCCGCGACGAGCGCGACGAGCGCGCAGACGGCGAGCGCGGCGGCGGCGACACCCGCGCGCAACCAGATTGGCGAGAGCGTGAAAAACTCGCGGAGGGCGGCGCGCGCGGAACGTCGCGGCGCGGCGGCGAGGCTCACGGTATCGCGCCGCGCTCCGGGCGCGACGATGTCGGCGAGCGAAAGCGCGGGCGCATTCTTCAGAATCTCCGCGCGCCATTGGCCGAAGCCCTCGCGCACTTCGCCGAAGGCGGCGAGTTCATCGCGGCACAAGCCGCAGCGTGCGAGGTGCGCGTCGAAACTCTCGCGCTCGGCGCGACCCGCTTCGCCGTAAAAATAGGCGACGAGTTCTCCGGCGCGTTCGCAGTTGTTAATCTTCGTCGTGTCGTTCATAACTCCATCTTCCTCGTTTCGATTCACACGCGCGCCGCTTCCGCGCCGTATTTTTCGAGTCGCAAACGCAGTTGCTTGAGCGCGGTGTAGAGTCGGCTCTTGACCGTGCTGAGGGGCACGTCGAGCGCGTCGGCGATCTCTTGAAACGTCAGTTCCTCGAACTCCTTCATCACGATCACTTGGCGCAGTTCCGGCGGCAGAGCCGACACGGCGCGCCTGACGGCTTCCGTGCGCTCGCGCCCTTCGGCCTGACGCGCGGGCGAGCACCGTGCCGGCGCGGGAAACTTTTCGCCGCCCGCCGCCGCCGTCTCCGCTTCGAGCGAATGCTCGGCACGCGTGCGCGCGCGGCGTTGGCGCGTGAGACACTGGTTGACGGCGATACGGTGCAGCCACGAAGAGACTTTCGCCTCGCCGCGGAAGCCGTGCAGGTTGCGGAAGGCGGCGATGAAGGTCTCCTGAGTTGCATCGCGCGCCTCCTCGTCGCGGCCGAGGATGCCGTAGGCGAGCGCGAAGATGCGCCGCTCCCAGCGACGCACGATCTCGCCGAACGCATCCGCGTTGCCCGCGAGCGCACGCTCCACGATCTGTTCGTCGCTCGTTCCAGCCGTCTCCATTCTCGTCTCTTCCGGTCGGCCTCCGCTCGCCCCGTTCGGCGCGCGAAACCGGCGCGCTCAACTCTTTAGACGCAACGCGCGCCCCTTTGGCCGAAAATATTACACCGTCAACAGGGGCAAAATAACGTTCCGGCTCACAAATTGCGCCGACCGGCCATGTAAAACGTTGACACTGTTCTCTCCGACTTCGTACTATGAAATTGGCCTTCGTGAACAACGGCGCAGGCCGTCCCGGATCAGCCGTCTTGTCCCGCTCCGAATTACCTCCTCTCTCTCGAAAACTTCAACGCCCGATTTCCGATTCTTTTGTACCACCTTCATGCTTGAACGTTTCCGGCGCGTGCGCCTGCTCTATATCGTGCTCGGCACTCTGCTCGTGGTCGGCCTCGTCCCGCTCGGCCTCGCGGGCTGGATGCTCTCGAATCGCAGCGCGAACGAACTGCGCTCGGTCGAAGGCCGCTATCAGGCGCAACTCGTGCAGGACAAGGCGCGCCAGATCGAACTCTACGGCCAACGCTACCGCGACGTGGTGACGGGACTGGCGCGCGCCTTCGAACTCGCGGGCGGCGTCCGCGTGATCGGCGAGGAAGGGGGCGACGCGCGCCTGCAAAAGTCGGTCGTGGACGACCCGAACCTGCTCGCGCTCGCCATCCTGCCGGTCGGCAGCCTCCCGCACGTCGCCTACAAGCCTGACGTGATCGGTCGTGAAGAACTCAACGAGCGCGTCGGCGAAGTGCTCGCGCGCATGAACGGGCGCGGCCTCGTCGTCACCCGCCCGCAGTTGATCCGTTCGAGTCAGGAAATGAGCCTGACGGTTGCCGCGCCCGTCATGGGCGGCGCGGGCGGCGAAGAGGTGGTGGCCGCCGTGGCCGCCGTCATCTCTTTCGACGAAGTCTTCGCGGCGGTGCAACAGCCCACTTCCAAGAGCGAGAGCGAACTGCTCGAACAAGGTCTGCCCGTGATCTTCGTCGTTGACGCGGCGGGTCGCGCGGTGGCGCACCCGGACAAGCGCGTCGCCTACGCCGGGCGTTCGATGGTCGATCTCAAGATCGTGCAGAATTGGATGGACACGGGCATGCAGGTGCAATCGCTGCTCGAACCCTTCACGACCGAACGCGACGGCCGGCCGCTCGCCATGCTCGGCGCATACGCCACGGCCGAACTCGACACGGACGCGCGCCTCGGCGTCATCGCCATCCAGGATGAACGCGCCGCGCTGCGCTCCGTCACGGATATGCGCAAGCAGACGTTTCTCATCAGCCTGCTCGCCGCCACCTTCGCGCTCCTCGCCGGTTTCCTCTTCGCCAAACAACTCACGCGCCCCGTCAGCGATCTGGCCGCAGCCGCCGGCCGCATCGCCTCCGGCAACTTCGCGCAGCGCATTCAGGTGCGCAGCCGCACCGAACTCGGCGAACTCGGCACGTCGTTCAACACGATGACCGATCACCTCGAACAGTACGTCGAAGACTTGCGGCGGGCGGCGGAAGAGAATCGCCAGTTGTTCGTCGGCACGGTCAAGGCTCTCGCCGCCGCCATCGACGGCAAAGATCGCTACACGCGCGGCCACTCGGAACGCGTCGCGCGTTTCTCCATCGCCATCGCCGAACGCCTCGGTCTGCCGGACGACGAGATCGAAACCCTGCGCATCAGCGCGCTCTTGCACGATGTCGGCAAGATCGGAATCGACGACAAGGTCTTGAAGAAACCGGCGAAGCTCACGGATGAAGAGTTTGAGATCATGAAGACGCACCCGCAAAAAGGGTTCAAGATCATGTCGCAGATTCCGGCGATGCGCGAGTTTCTGCCCGGCATGTACATGCACCACGAGATGATCAACGGCGAAGGCTACCCGCAGGGCTTGCGCGGCGACGAGATTCCGATGCAGGCGCGCATCGTCTCCGTCGCGGACACCTTCGACGCCATGACGACCGACCGCCCCTATCAGAAGGCGATGGAACTCCATGACGCGCTCGCCCGCATCAAGACCTTCATCGGCACGCGCTACGACGAACGCGTCGTGGAAGCGCTGATCGAGGCGTGCGAGTCGGGACGCATCAACGCCGTCGGCGGCGGCAGGCCGCGCCCGCGCCGCGCAGTGGAACAAATTTTGGAGCAGCCTGCGCCGGTCGTGCCTGCGCCCGTCGTCGAGCCGGCGGTCGGGCAACCGCGGGTCGCTTAGCCGGTGCGACGTTGAGAGACGTTTCCTGAGAAGCGGATTGAAAAGTACCTCTGCGCTTGTCCCGAAGGGACATTTGATAATAGCCCAGCCATTTATGGCTGGGCTTGCGAACGTACCTTGTACATGGAGTCCCGGAGGGACGATTGAATAGTACGGAACAT
>DASQNL010000581.1:0-1616 GCA_035644995.1 Pyrinomonadaceae bacterium
GTTCGACGGCGTTCTGCAATTCGCGCACGTTGCCGGGCCAGCGGTAGTTGATGAGCGCGGACATGGCTTCGGGTTGGATGGGCTTCTCGGCCTGCGCCTGCTCGCGCGCCGTGCGCGTGATGAAATGGCGCACGAGGAGCGGGATGTCTTCGCGCCGTTCGCGCAAAGGGGGCAGGTGAATCTCTATGACGTTCAGGCGATAGAACAAATCTTCGCGGAAGCGACCCGCGCCGACCTCTTTTTCCAGATCGCGATTCGTCGCGCAGATGATGCGCGCGTCGAACGAGACGGGCGCGGTCGCGCCGACGGGCAGGACTTCATGTTCCTGCACGGCGCGCAACAACTTAACCTGCATTGCCGGAGTGATCTCGCCGATCTCGTCCAGAAAGACCGTGCCGCCTTCCGCTGCGCGCAGGAGTCCGGGCTTGTTCGAGCTTGCGCCGGTGAACGCGCCTTTGGTGTGGCCGAAGAGTTCGGATTCGAGGAGCGTTTCGGGGAGCGCGCCGCAGTTGATGGCGACGAAGGGGCGCTCGGCGCGCGGGCTGTGATGGTGTATGGCGCGCGCGATGAGTTCCTTGCCCGTGCCCGATTCGCCTTCGACGAGGATGTTGGTCGTCGTCGCGGCAACTTTTTCGACGAGGCGGAAGACCGATTGCAAAGCCTCCGACGTGCCGATGATCTCGGAGAAACTATAGCGGCGTTCGAGTTCGCGACGGAGCGCGCGATTTTCGCGAAAGAGTTCACGCTGGCGGATGGCGTTTTTAACGGACTGCAACAAATCTTCGTTGACGAAGGGCTTCGTCACGTAGTCGTAAGCGCCTTTGCGCAGCGCGGCGATAGCCGAATCAACTGAGGAGTAAGCGGTCATCACGATGACGAGTGCTTCGCCGTCAATGTCCTTGATGCGGTCGAGGAGCGCGAGGCCGTCCATGCCCGACATGCGTATGTCCGTGAGCGTGACGGCGACATCCTCTGCGGCGAAACGTTCGAGCGCCTCTTCTGCGTTCGCCGTCGCCGCGACGCGGTAGCCCGCCTCTTCGAGCAAACCGGAAAGTATGACGCGCATCAGGTCTTCGTCTTCGGCGATGAGTATGAGCGGAGATGTGTTCATGTTTTGAGATTATAAAGTCGCAGACGTTGGGAGCGAGACACGCACGGTCGTGCCGCTTGCGCCGTTTTCGTTGGACGCGACTTCAATCGAGCCGCCGTGCGCCGTGATGATGCCGTAGCAGACGGCGAGGCCGAGTCCCGTGCCCATGCCCGCGGGCTTGGTGGTGAAGAACGGGTCGAAGATGTGCGCGCGGTGTTCGGGGGCGATGCCTGCGCCGTCGTCCGCGATCTCGATTGAGAGTTCCTGCGTGTCGCGTTGGTAAACGGTGCTGACGCGGATGCGACCGCCCGCGGGCATGGCGTCGCGCGCGTTGAGCAACAGGTTCAGGAAGACTTGTTGTAGCTGATCCGTGTCGGCGGAGACGAGCGGGGCGGAGTCGTCGTAGTCGGTCGTCAGAGTGAGTTGTTTGAAATCTTTGTCGAAGGAGGCGAGGCGGATGCTGGCTTCGAGCGCGCGGCGCACGTCGAGCGGGGCGCGTGCGGGCGGGCGCGTGCGCGCAAAATCC
>DASQNL010000582.1:0-2637 GCA_035644995.1 Pyrinomonadaceae bacterium
CGGGTGGCCGCTGCGTCAATTGCCCAGCCAGATCGGGACGGCGGCCTACGAACAACTCTTGAGCAATTATGTCAACAACGAGTGTTATAAAACCGACCCCGGTTGGAAATCGGATTTGGAAATCCGCGACACCGGCGCATACCTCGGCGGCAAATATTACGGGACGCACAACGCCGTCAGGGTTTACTACTCGCCGGAGATCGTGAAGTGGTTGGGGAGCGGCAAGGAGAGCGACCGGAAAGAGGGCGACATCCCGGACGGCGGCACGATCATCAAGGAGATGTTCCCCGCCCCGGCGCAGCAAAACGCCGACCCGCACATCAAATGCAACGCCCCCTCCGGCAACAACGACCCATACAGGTGTAAGGGTCTGGCGATCATGGTCAAAGACAAAAAGGGTTCCTATGACGGCTGGTTCTGGAGCGACGGCAACCCGGTTAGTTATGCCATGTATCCGAACGCCGGGTTCGGCCTCTACTGCGTCAACTGCCACGCCTCCGCCAAGACCGAACTGACCTTCTCCACCCTCAACAACATCCTCGGCAATTCGATCACTTTCAACCCGACGATGCCGCCCAAACAACTCGACGCGCCTCCGGCCGTGGCGGGTCGTCAGGCGATGCCGCGGGCGCAGATCGCCCAGCCGCGAAGGCTCACCCCGGAAGAGGACATCGCCGTCCACCTGAAGCGTTCCGCCGATGGGACTGAAAATTTAAAAGCCGCGGCCAGCGCCGCGCGCCTGCTAACCGCGCCGGCGCATCGAACGGCGGGCGCGCCCTCCGCGCTTCCCACGCCGAAGCAGATGGTGTCCGAGTGGTACGACACGGCCACCCAGCGGCCGAAGTCGCAAAAGCCGCAAATGTTCATTACCTCGAATCAGTGTATCGGCTGCCACGATGCGACGCAGAACAACGCCGCCATGCCGAACATGATCTATCCTCAAATCTACAACAAGATTCCCGCCAGCCCTTCGCCCACCCCTTTGGCAGAGTTAGACCTGAACCTATCGCCTTATAGCGAGTGGCGTTCATCCATGATGGGCTTGGCCGGGCGCGACCCGGTCTTCTTCTCGCAGTTGGAAACCGAGTTGAACCTCTACCCCAACATCAAGGATCAGATCGTCAACACCTGTCTCAGTTGCCACGGCATCATGGGGCAGCGTCAACTCGCGCTCGACACGGGGCTGCCCTACCAGTTCAAGTTGGAATACCTCGATCAAATCGCCGACCAGACACCGGCGCAGCCCTTCGCCAAATACGGCGCGCTCGCGCGCGACGGCATCTCCTGCGCCGTCTGCCACCACATCTCCGACGAGGGACTCGGCACGCCCGCGACTTATACAGGCAAGTTCAAGACGGGGGCGGCCGATGAGATTTTCGGCCCCTACGAGAATGTCGCCACCGTCCCGATGAAGAACTCTCTCGGCCTGACGCCGCTCAAGACGAAGGCCAATCAGATTCACAAGTCGGCTTTGTGCGGCTCGTGTCACACCGTCATCCTGCCCGTGCTCACGCCGGGTAAGCCCTATACGCCGGGCGACAACGTCTTCACCAACCCCAACCAGAAAGTCGAGCACGAGCAGAACACCTATCTCGAATGGCGCAACAGCAAGTATCAGGACGAACTGCCGCCCGTGAACCGCGAGACGGCGCAATCGTGCCAGCAGTGCCACATGCCCGGCCGCTATCCGAGCAAGACCGGCGAGCAGTTGAAGTTTAAGATCGCCAGCATCGAGGATGAGACTTTCCCGGCCGTGGAATTCCGCGCCCCCGACGAAGAGATTCACCTGCGCGTGCGCGGCGGAAACGCCGAAGGCGACTATTCGCGCCACACGCTCGTCGGGCTGAATTTGTTCGTCATGGAAATGTTCAACCAGTTCCCCGCGCCGCTCGGCATTTCGAGCGTCGATTACAGCGGCAACTCCGCGCCTTTCTTCGACCCGATGGCGACCTACGGCAACCCCGTCCCCAGCATGCTGGTGACCAAAAAAGCCGCGCTTCACATGGCGCGCAACGAAACCGCGCAGATCGAGGTCGGCGCGCTCAAGCGCACGCCGAAAGGACTGAGCGCGCAAGTCAAAGTTACCAATCTCGCCGGCCACAGGTTCCCCTCCGGCGTGAGTTTCCGGCGCGCCTTTATCGAGTTTCGCGTGAACGTGGGGGGCAAGCCCTACTGGGTTTCGGGCGCGACGAACGACAAGGGCGTGATCGGCATTTGGAAGGGCGGTCAGTTTAAACCGCTTATCACCGAATCATTCGCGAAGGCCACCAACCCGCAGCAGTTGTTTCAACCGCATTACGACATCATCAACAGCGAGAGTCAGGTGCAGATTTACGAGGAACTCGTGCGTGATGCCAACGGCAATTTCACGACGAGTTTCCTGAGTCTGGCCGATCAGGTCAAAGACAATCGCTTGATGCCGCAGGGCTGGAGTGAAAACGGCCCGGACGCGAAACACACAGCCCCCGGCGGCGTGCCGAAGGCCACGAACCCCGGCTACTTCGACGGCAGCGGCACGGACACGGTCACCTATGAAGTTCCGCTCGACGCGGGCATCACAGCCCCCGTCACCGTCACGGCGGCGATCTATTACCAGACCATCCCGCCCTACTATCTCGAACAACGCTACGCCAACGC
>DASQNL010000583.1:0-6506 GCA_035644995.1 Pyrinomonadaceae bacterium
AAGTTCACGTCCCGCGCGTGATACAAAACAAAACGCGACCCGACGACCCGCGCTGAAGTTCGTCGTCAAACATTTCTTCGCGCGCGTCGTGAGATTCAAGTCTCACGACGCGCGCGGAGAAAACCGGACTTTCTTCAGTCGCCATCTTTCGAGTCGCCGCCGCCGCCGTAACGCCCGTCAGGCGATGCGACCGCGCTTCCCTCTCCCCGCACAACACGGTTGCCGTCTCGCCCCGAATTCTTCGTGTGAACGAGAGCCAAGGAAAGGAACGCCCCATGTCTTACGCACGCCTCGCGCTCCGCTTCGTCGTGCTGATCATCGCGCTCACGCTCGGCGCGTATCTCTTCGCCTTCATCACGAGCGCGCAAAATCCGCCCGCTAAAAATTTCCGCCCCGACCTGCGTCGCGCGCTCTCGGCCAAAACGCGCTCTCGCTCCGCCGCCCCCGCCGCGCGTCCCGGCGGGCGTGCGCCGCAACGCGGCGAAGTCTCCGCGCTCGCCTCACGCCCGCGCGCCGACTCACGCTCCGCGAGCGGCAACAACAACACGCGCGCCGGGCAACGCCCGGTGGCGACGACCGCCATGCGCCCCGCCGCCGCCGGGTCGCGTGACTCCGCCACGGGCGGCGACGCCTCAGCCCTCGCCGCGATTGACACGCGCCTCCGGCCGGGCACGTCGCCCGGCCGTATCCTGCACACTTCGCAACTGAGCGCCACGTCGTCCGCCGGTTCGCTCGAACAATTCGCGGACGCCGACTCCGACCTCGCGGCCGACGAGCGCGCCACCTTCGACACCTGCGGCGGCGCGTTCGATGTGGCCGTCGGCCTGTCCGGCACGCGCTATCAAGTCTATTCCGCCATTGACGACCGCGGCACGCCGACCCGGAACGACGACCGCTCCATCGGCGTGCTCAACCTCGGCTACGACTCGAATCTCGACTTTCAGCGCGACGGCGCGTGCGCGAGTTTCGCCGCGCCCACACACGATCTCTATCGCCAGTTCGGTTTGCCCTCGGCGGCCTCGGTCGTGGCGGGCGCGTCGCGCCACGGGCGCGAGTTCGTCGTCGTCTCTTCGAGCGGTTACTACAACTACAGCGACCCGGCCGACCCCAACAACGAACCCACGGCGGGCGTCGTCCTCGTCGCCTTCAACAGCTTCGGCGGCATCGACTTCTCGCGCGTGCTCGTCGCCCCCGGCAGCGGAGAGATCAACAACGCGAACGCCCTCGCGCTCCTCCCGACGGGCGAACTGCTGATCGCCGATTTCGACTCGAACGAACTGCGCGTCGTCCGCGACGACGACCGCGACGGCACGCCCGACCGGCTCGACCCCGTGCCTTACTACTCCTATCAATTCTCCAACGACGCGCCCCTCGACATCGCCGCCAACTCGCGCGGCGTCGTCTTCTCTCACTCCGTCGGCCACAACGCCGTCATGCTCGCGCTCTACGACACGAACGCGAACGGCTTCGCCGAGACGGAGGAAGTCGTCGTCGAAGGTCTCTCGCTCGACGACAATTTGCTCCTGCACGGACTGGCGGTTGACCGCGAGGGCACGGTCTATGTCATCGAAGATGCGATGGGCGCGACCGACGCGGCGAGCGACGGAGGCAACGGCGGCATGCCGCTCGTCGACGCTTTCCCCGACCCCGCCTTGAACGGCGTGCTGCGCGACGGCGCGCTCTATGTTTCGGCCGACAATCCCGTCTCGCAAGTTCTCACCGGCCTCGCCTTCGGCACGGACGCGACGCTCCGGCCCGTCGCCACCCTCTCCCTTACGAACAGCGCGAGCCTGCGCGGCAACGCGACCCGCGACGGTCTCGGCACGATCTCCGGGGCGGGACTCACCGGGGAACGGCACGGCGCATCAGCGACGGAGGCCGTGCGGCGCGGCGTGCGCGTCACGATTGAGGGCGCGAGCGCGCCCGTCCATTCGTTCGCGGATGATCGGATCAACATTCACGTGCCGGATTCGGTCGGCACGGGAGCGCGCTCCGTCGTCGTCTCCGTGGACGGCCGCGTCGTCGCGGCGGAAGACGTTGTCGTCGTCAACGCGAACCCGGCGCTGTTCACCCTGAACGGCACGGGCGCGGGCGAGGCCATCGCCCTGCTCGCCTCCGGCCTGCGCTACACGCGGAGTCCGTTCCCCGCCCGCTTCGACGATCAACCTTCGGTCGTCTCGTTGTTCGGCACGGGCTTCAGGCGCGGCGCGCCCGTCACGGCCACCATCGGCGGGCGCGCCGTGGTCGTCGAATACGCGGGCGCGTGCGACGGCTTCCCCGGTCTCGACCAAATCAACTTGCGCTTGCCCGGCAACACGACGGGCACGACGGGCGTCGTCCTGCGCACGGCGGACGGCGCAACCAGCCGCAACGACGTTATGATCAAAGTGAACTAAGACTCTCACCCCGGCGCGAAAGAGACGGAGGACGCGCCAAAGGGGCGAGAGAGCGAGCAAGAAATCGAATCTCAAATTTGAGATCGTTTCCGGCTTAACTCTCTCGCCCCTTTCGCGCGTCCTTCGGTGTCTTGCGTTGACGGGGGCTTCGGCCGCGCTCAAACGCGCGCTCGACGTTGGCGTCGCAACGCTTAAGTTCGCGTCGCCACCTTCGTCGCGTCGGGCTTCTCCTTCCGCTCGTCCTTCTCCTTCCGCTCGTCTTTCCGCTCGTCCTTCTCTTGCTTCAAGCCGAGCCGCTTGCGGATGAAGGCTTCGGCCTCCGCCTCGACGAGTTCGCCGTTCGTGATCCAGGCCTTCTCCGTCAGCACGTCGCCGTCGCGTTTGAGTTTCTCAGGCATGAGGAAGATATTGTAGGGCGACCCCCAGCGGCGCGCGTCGCCCGTGAGTTGACGATAGGCGTAGTGTGCCGTCTGGTCGCGCGCCTCGCGCGTGTCGGATTCGACGACCACGGGGTAGGGCGGGGTCTTGTCCTTGAAGTGAATCTGCTGGTCGCGCTCCGTGCCGTAGTTGCTCACGCCGATCACGTCGAAGCCGTGCGCTTTATATTTGGCGTAGAGACGTTCGACCACCGGGGCTTCCAGCTTCCAGTTGTTGCACCACGGGGCGAGATAAACGACGAGCACGAGCTTCTTCCCACGCGCCCACTCGCGCAAGTTCAACGGCTCGCCCGTCCGCATTTGCTTGTACGTCCAATCCTTGTAATTGATCTTCTTCTCCTGAATCGGCGCGTACTCGTGCGCGTCGCTCGCGCTCACCGTGGCGGCGGCGGCCGAGAGCATCAGGATGAGGGTGAGAACGAGACTCGGAATTTTTCGCATGGCTGTCGCTCCTGTCGGGCGAGTTTTGGCTCGCGCGCTTTTTTATTGCTTGCTGGCAGTTGCCTGTTGTTCGTCTAAGAGCGGGAGGACGACCGCGTCGAAGGCGGCGCGGTTGCGCTCGCCGATGAAGCGTTCGCGGATGCGTCCTTCGCGGTCGAGGATGTAGGTGGCGGGGCGACCCGGCCCCGTCTGAAACTCGGCGGGCGCATCGTCGCCGCTCGTCAGCAGTTGGTATTCCTGCCGGACGACGCTCTGAAAGTCGCGGATCATGTCGGGCGCGTCGTGCGAGGAGACGCCGACCACGGTGAAGCCGCGCGCTTCATAATCTTTCTGCATCCGGTTGAAGTCGGGAATCTCGGCGCGGCAGGGCAGACACCACGTCGCCCAGAAGTTCAGGAGGACGACGCGCCCGCGCAAACTTGAGACGCGAAACGGCGCGCCTTCGAGCGTCTTCATTTCCGTGTCGGGCGCGAGGGGCGCGGAACTCGCGGGCTTGGCCGCCGTCGTCCCCGCGCCGCCCGTCGCGGTCTGGTTGCGCTGCGCCCAGGAGTTGACCCACGTTTCCGGGTTGGGCAGGACGGAGGCGTAACTGGCGAGCCGCGTCACGTTGTTGGTGGCGACGAGCAGGCCGATAGCGATGAGCAGCGCGCCGGAGACGACTTCGACCTTGTGCAGGTGGCGGCGGAAGCGCGTGTAGAAACTCAAAAACTTATTGATGCCGAGTCCCGTCAGCAAAAACGGCACGGCCAGCCCGGCGGCGTAGAAGGCCGAGAGGACGAGTCCGCTCTGCCAGCCGCCGCTCGTGGCGGCGAGGCCGAGGATGCCGCCGAGGATGGGGCCGATGCAGGGCGTCCAACCGGCGGCGAAGGCCAAGCCCAGCGTGAACGAGCCGAGCATGCCGCGCGGCTTCTCATCCGAAAACTTGCGCGTGTCGCGATAGAGCGCGCCGATCTTCAAGATGCCGATCAACTGCAACCCGAACGCGATGATGATCAAGCCCCCGATGATCCGCACCCACGGGTTCGACGTGATGGCCGAGCCGATCAAGCCCGCCGCCGCGCCGAGCGCGATGAAGATCAAAGACAGCCCCGCGTTGAACGCGAGCGAGTTCATCATCACGGCGCGGCGCGCGTGCGTGCGCTCTCTTGCGCCTTCTCGCAAATGATCGATGCTGACGCCGGAGATGAGCGAGATGTAACCCGGCACGAGCGGCAGCACGCACGGGCTGAGGAACGAGGCCAGCCCTCCGACAAACGCGATGACGAGCGAAAAAGTGAGATTTGTGCCTTCCATAACTTAGCTCAGATTACAACAGAAGAAAGTGAATCGTGAATCGTTCGAGGGAAGTAAATCGTCAATCGTCAATCGTGGATAGAGAAAACCTGTTCTTTCTATTTACGATTCGCGAGGTTTCATCCGGCTCGCCGCGCGAGGCCGCGCGCGCCACCATTGCCAGTTGAGATAGATGCCGGAGAGCGCGGAAAGGGTCGCCAGCGCGGAGAGCAGGATCAGCAACGGCGTTTGCCACGTTCCGGCGAAGAAATAGAAGTGAGCCTGCCGGAAGTAGCGCGTGAGCGCGGCGGGCGGCGGCGTCTGCGCGACCGCGCCCGTCCCGGCGTCGATCAACAGCGAGTCCGCGCCCATGCCGCCGACGGCCTGATAGACGGGGCGACCCTCGCGCACGAGCAGCGTCAGCGCGGTCACCGGCAGGCGACGCCCGGCGAAAGCGTTCGCGCGCTCCAACGCCTCATTCGCCGTCACGCGCACGCGCCCCGCGTCAATCGCCTCGACCTCGCCGCCCTCGACCGCGTTCGGCCAGGCGTACAGCAACCCGCTCGTCGCCCACGCCAGCACCGGCACGGCGACGATCAAACCCAGCCACATGTGCGCGCGATGAATGAACGATTGCATAGGCGAAAAAGATGTTGCCCCGCTTGCTCTAAGATTTACGACCGACGCTTCAAGGCTGTTCGGCGAGGAGCCGTTTGATGATGTCGGAGAGTTCCTCGTGGTTGGCTTCGCCCGCGCCGACGGCGATGTAGCGGACGCGCCCGCGCCGGTCGAGCAGGAAGGCCGTCGGGATCGAGCGCACGCCGTAACGCTCGTCGTTATCTTCGTCCGCGGCGACGGCGAAGGCGTAAGGCAGCTTCAAGTCTTTCTTGTATGAGCGCAGGTAGGCCAACTCTTCCTGCGGCGTGACGACCGCGTTCCCGGCGCGCCCGAAATACTGCGTGAGTCCGATGACGGTCAGCCCGTCTTTTTTGAAACGCTCGTGGAGCGTCTTCAACTTCGGCATCGTGTAGCGGCACGGCGCGCACCACGTCGCCCAGAAGTCGAGCAGCACGACGCGCCCGCGCAGGTCGGACAACTTCACCGGCTTGTGATCGATCCACTCGGCGATGTTGATCTCCGGCGCGGTTGAGGCTGTGGCGGCGGAGGGCGGTTCCTCCAGCACGCGGGCGATGGACTTCTCCTGCTCGTTCATCGCCAGCCAGCGCGCCGCGCCCGTGAAGACTTGCGCCGAAGGCAGCGACAGGCCGAGCCGCAACAATTCCTCCATCGTCGCCGTGGCCGCGGCCTCCTGCTTCAAATCCTGCAACACGTCGGCGAGAAACTCGGCCGCCGCCGCGATGATCCGCGCGCGGTCTGACTCCTCTCCGGCCGTGGCCGGCGACTCCTTCGCCACCTTGAAGGCGGTGCGCGCGTGCTCGGCGCTCCGTTCGATCTTTTTGTCGGCGTGGTAAGCGCGGGCGAGCGCGTGGTGAAGTTTGAAGAGTCCTTGCGGCGTGGCCGGTTCGCTCTGCGCGTAAGCGGCGAGCACGCGCTCGGCCTCGTCGAAGCGTTTCTGGGCGGCGGCCTCCGCGCCGACGATGAGCCGCGCGTTTTGCAACTGCTCCTTCGCGCCCTTCGCCTCCGGCGCGAGGAAACGGCGGAGCGGCTCGATGGCGGCGGCGGATTTTCCGGCGAGGTTGTAGAGCAGGCCGAGGTAGTAGTGATCCGCGCCCGCGAGATTGCCGCGCGCCACGAGTTGGGCGGCGTGGCGCGCGGCGAGGTCGCGCTGCCCGGCGTAAGTTTCCGCCGCCAGCGCGCGACTGAACGGCATGCGGTTCCGTCTGAACTCGTCGAATTTCCGCTCCACATATTTCGACGCGTCCTCGTAGAGCGCGCTCGCTTCAACCGGCGGCGGCGCGGGCGTCTGCGAAGGCGTCGGCGGCGGCGCGGGAGGCGAGAC
>DASQNL010000584.1:0-9044 GCA_035644995.1 Pyrinomonadaceae bacterium
AGTTCGGCGGCAATTATGGCGCGAAGTGGGTTTTCGCACATCGCGTTCTAAAACCGACAGCGTAAAAGTAGACCGTGCATTGTTAGAACGCTTGATGGATGCGCTTTGCTATGCGGCTTGAATGGATAAAGTCGAGCTAAGGCGTTTCTTCTCACGATGCCTTCTTCGGGAGTGAGTTGATGCCGATTTCTTACGAGATTTACCGGACTTATCTGAGTGTCCCGGCGGCCGTCATCCGTCTCTTCGAGCAGTCTCTAGTCGCTCAGGCTATTTACGGCACGCCCCGGACATGCGGCAGCGCACCATCGAGAGCCTGTCGCGGGAGATCGGACTGCTCCGGCATCAGATTGCACGCCTCAAGCAGGAGTTGCGTGAAGCGCGTAGTGCTGAACCACCGGCTCCGGCGACGCAACGTGGCACTCGAAGCACTCGCCACGAAGGACTCGCACAACTCCGGCCGCCCACCCTCGACCGACCCGCCCCGGGCCAAGCGCACCATGAGCCTGCGACGCACATCGGGCAAACGCCCCGCTGGGCAGCCCGGTCAACCCCCGGCCACAGTCTCCGGCTGACGCCGAAGCCGAAGCGCATCATCAGACACAGTCCGGCGCAGTGCCGCAAGCGCTTGAAGGCGCGTGCTGCGGGAAGCCGTTGAGTGTCGGAAAACGCTAAGAATAGCTGAATAGTTACTTCTGCCCGTGTCTATAGGGCGGAGCGAACTCTGGAAGGAATTGAAGCTGTGAACATGAGGAGGAAAGGTCAAGTCGAAAGGTCGGCAGGCCATGATGCTCAAGGGCAGGCGAAGTTCGTAGCTTCGCTCTTTCAGATCGCCGCCTGAGTAAAAGTAGGTTGTAACTTTCCGCGCTCTAAAATAATTCTCGCCACACTGCCAAAAAAATGCGGGGGGCGGCTATCGAAGCCGCCCCCCGCCCTGCGCAGTCGGGTTCAGGGTAATCGCGCCGGCCGCCTCAGAAGTCGAACCTGAGCGCAAACTGAATGACGCGCGGGTTGCTGCTGAAGACGCGGTCGGCGCGGTTGAAGTCGGTGTTTCCGGGGAAGATGGAGTTGTATTGCCCGACCCCCGTCGTCGCAATCGGGGCTACGTCGTTCGGCGAGCCCGGGATGTACTGCGGGTGGTTGAAGGCGTTGAAGAAGTCGGCGCGGAGCTGAATCTTCCTGGTCTCCCCGAACCGGAAGTTCTTGAAGACGGAGAAGTCGAAGTTGTTGATGCCGGGCAGTTGCAGCGTGTTGCGCCCCGCGTTCGGGAACGCGCCGAGGCCGGCCCGGATGTACTGCGCGTTCGGGTTGTCGGCCTTGTAGGCAACGATCTGCCCGGCGGTGTTGGTCAAGGCCGTCACGGTGCTGAACGTGCCCTCGACGCCGCCCGGGTTGGCGATAGAGCGGTCGCCCGCCGCGTCGCCGTTGCGGTTCGCGTCCTGGTTGCTGAGCACGGTGGCCTTCTGTCCCGATTCCGCCGTGTACGTCCCGGCGAACTGGAAGCCGCCGAGGACTACGCGCGCGAAGGAGTTCGAGCTGTTGCGGAACCAGGGCAGCTCATAGATGAACGAGCTCACGAAGCGGTGCCGGCGGTCGAGCGCGGAGTCCGCGCGGTCGAGGCGCAGGTCTTGGAACTCCATCACGCGGCGCGGGCTCAGGACGGTCGAGAAGACCTCGGCCGTGGTGTCGTCGATCAGGTGGCTCCAGGTGTAGGCCGCCGTCATCTGGAAGCCGCGTGTGAAGCGGCGTTGGAGCGACGCGGAGCCGCCGTGGTAGGTCGAGTTGCCGTTCGACAGGAAGCCGATGAGGTTGCTGGTGAACCCGGCGTTCAGGAACGAGGTGACGAAGTTCGAGCGGGCCTCGATCTGGGGCAGGGTGAGCGTCAGTGCGTCGAGCTGCGCCTGCGTGGGTTGTGACAGGAACGTCGGCAGGCCGGGGCGGCCGAGCGTCGGGGCGACTCTGCCGATGCGGTTGATGCGGTTCTGCGTCAGGAGGTGGATGCCGCGCGTGCCGATGTAGCGCAGTTCGAGCGACCAGTCCCTCATGAACTGGCGCTGGCCGCTCAGCGACCACGTCAGCGAGTACGGCACCTCTTGGTCGGGGATGTAGGAGCCGGTGAAGGAGCGCGCCTCCGCCGCGGTGAAATTGGGGCTCGCGCCGCCGGCCAGGCCTAGCGCGCCGCTCGCCAGGAAGTTCGGCGAGTAGGCCGCGAGGTCGGGCACGTCGAGCGTCACGGCCGCCTGCGGCGGGGGCGACAGGATGTAGAGGTTGTCGAAGATGTAGTCGTAGGCCATCGAGAAGCCGCCGCGGATCGAGCTCTTACCCTGCGAGCCTAAGACGCGGCCGAGCAGCCCCGAGGAGAAGTTGGGCGAATAGGCGAAGCCGACGCGCGGCCCGAAGTTCTTGAGCTGCGCCTTCGGCTCGCGGAACTCAAGGAAGCCGGGCACCGACGCGATGGCGTTGAGCGCCTGGTCTTTGGCGCCCTTCGGCACCTCCTGATAGGAGTGGTTGACGCCGAGGTTCAAGGTCAGGTTCGGGCGCACGCGCCAGTCGTCCTGGATGAAGGTGTAGAGGATGTGCTGGTCGCCGTAGTAGGGAGCGACGCCGACCGTGCGCTCGCCGAGCAGGTCGGGGCTCAGGTCGTACAGGAAGTACTGTAACTCGCTGTACTGGTAATCGCCGCGCTCGCGCTGGATGAACTTCTGCGGGGAGATGATCCTGCGGAAGTCGCCGCCGAACTTGAGCGAGTGGTTGCCCACGAGCCAGCTTATGTTGTTGACGACCTGGTAGTTGTTCTCGATGCCGGTTTGCGGCGAGTTCGGGTCGGGCCCGATGTCGAGACCGAGGTCGCCGAGGCCGATGTTCGGGAACGTGTCGAGGCCGGGGAAAATCTCGGGCCCGACGGGGAAGTTGTTCTCCGAGCGGCGGATGGCGATGCGCGTCTCGTTGCTCAGGTTAGACGTGAAAGTGTGGAACAGCGAGTAGGAGAACAGGCGCTGCTTGCCGGGGATGGTCGAAAAGAAGACCGGCAGGTTGGCGGCCGTGTTGATGGTGCTGAAGTTGGTCAGGTTGAAGCGGAAGCGGTGCGTCGTCTTGTTGCTCTGGTTGTAGTCGACGTTGGCGACGATGTTGTTCTGATTCAGGAAGTTCGGCGCGGGGAACGCGATGTCGCCGACCGGGACGGCGATGAGCGCGCCCGGGCACGCGCCGCTGCCGGCCGTCGGGCGTACCGAGCAGACGAAGAGCGTGTCGGTCTGCGTGGGCGCGACGGGGACGTAGGTGTTGAAGACGCTGCGGTTGGTCGCCGAAACACCCGTGCCGCCTGAGGCCAGCGAGTTGATGGCGGCGAAGCCGGCCGCGGTCGGCGTGGTGATGTTACCGGCCGAGGCCGCCGCGCCCTGCTGCAGGCGCTCGTAGGCGGCGTAGAAGAAGAGTTTGTCCTTGCCGCTGATGTAGGCCGGGCCGCCCTCGCCGAAACGGGGCAGGTGGAGCGGGCCGCCGAGGTTCACGCCGCCGCGGAAGAAGTCGAAGCGCGGCATGAAGAGGTCGCCGTCCGAGCGGTTGCGGGTGATGCCGGCGTTCTTCTGGAGCGTGTCGAGCGCGTTGAGGTAGCGGTTGCGGATGAAGCCGTAGAACGAGCCGTGGTACTCGTTCGTCCCCGACTTGGTGACCGTGAGGAACTGCCCGCCGTTCGAGCGCGCGAACTCGGCCGAGAACTGGTTTTGCACCAGCGTGAACTCGGCGACGTTCTCCGGCGAGACGTAGGATTGCGGGCCGGTCACGGACTTGTCGTTGTTGTCGATGCCGTCGAGCATGAAGTTGTTGTTGCGCGGGCGCTGGCCGCCGACCGAGCCGCCCGTGCCGACGCCGACGCCGCCCGAAGAGGTGACGTTCGCGGCGATGAGCGCGAGGTTGTTGACGCCCCCGCCGAAGGCTCCGCCGACGTTCGTCTGCGCGAGCTCGACGACCTGCCGCTCGCTGAAGCTCCTGGAGAGCTGCGGCGTGGTGGTCTCGACCAGCTCGGCGCCGCCGGCGGAGACCGTCACGGTCTCGGTGGCGACGCCGATCTGGAGCTGCGCCGGGACGCTCGTGATCTGACTCAGTTGGACGCGCACGTCCGAGAGCGTCAGCGTCTTGAAGTTGGCGGCCTCAATGGTGATCTGATATTCGCCGGGGAGCACGTCGCGGAACTCGTACTCGCCCTCGGACGTGGTGGTCGTATCGTTGCGGTAGTTTAGTGTTTCGCTGGAGATGGTAACCCTGGCGCCGGGAACGACGGCGCCGTTGGGGTCGGTGACGATGCCGCGCACGCCGCCGGTGGTCTGGCCGCCCTGCGCGTGGGCCGACATGACACAGGCCAGTGCGAAGACGGCCGCCGCGGCGATCAGCGCGAAGCGTTTCAAAGCACTCTGCAACATGGTTTACTCCTTATGAAAGAAACGTTAAGTGGGCGCAATTTCCAGAGCATGAGGAAAAAGCGTGAACTGTTTAAGAGTAACAGAAGGTTTGTCCGCGGCCCCGGCGGCATGGCTGACGCCCCCGCACCTTATTAACAGATTGACACGACCTTATAGGGGAACTGAGACGCCTAGTCAAGACTTTTCTCACGCGGGGAGGAGGCTTTCTTCGGCGGGCGCTCTCGCCCCGTGAAGCCTGGATATGAGTGCGCCCGCCACCGGAAAGCTGCTTGGATTGAGAGAACTTGAGGGAGGGATAATACCTGCATAACTATTCTTGCAACACTGTCCACGCAGGAACGGCGACGGCGACGAGTCCGGGGGCAGGAGAGGGCACAACCTTCAAGGTCATCTTCCCCTTGATGAGTGCCCGTCCTGCAACTGCGCGACGCGGAGACACCGCCCCCTTAACTGGAAGCAAACCCGCTGACCGCTCGGCGGCCGTCGCTTAATGATCTACGGGCGCTCCTCGTTGACGATGCGCCGGACAGGCACGCTTGGGCTGTGGCTCAATCCTTACTTTTCTGCGTCGGGGTGAGCGTGGCAAACCACAACCTGTAGACGACATCATAAAGCTCTCTGGTCGTTTCGTTGGCAACTTCAAATGGGTCTTTCCGGTTTTCTTTGAAGGCAATGAAGTTGTATGAGCCTCCGGCGGCCGTGATGCGAATCGCCATCACCTCCTTCGAGTTTGGAGACTTAAATTGCGGCATCCCGCCCACGACCGGGCTGAGGGCACGCACGACGGATTTGATAGTCGTGATTGGAATACTAAACCGGTGAGCGCCGTTGTCGGATTTATAGTCCAGAGCCTCTGCCGAGACGATCAGCGTCCCCACCCACTTGCTTCTCCGACCCTCGTCGACGACCCTGAATTCGACCGGTAAGGCGGGCAGTTTCACGCTCCACGGTTTCATCACCACAAAGACGGAGTTCGACCGGCCGGGCGAAACCTCGACTTCTTGCAGATGGTCTTCGTACCCGTCCTTTAACAAAGCGATGCGGCGCTTACCAGTGGGGAGATTCTTCAGGGTCAAGGGGGTACGCCCCACAGGTTCGCCATCCAGCCAAACTTCCACGTCGACCGTGTCGGTCTTTACCCTGAGCGCGGCCGTGCTTTGAGACTGCGCCGACGCTGCGTGCGCCGTGAGCAGCAGCCCGACTGCCAGTAACAGTATCGGCTTGAGTTGAGTTGTCATAAATCAAATCCGCGCCAGGCGCAGGTCGGCGACCATTTTGCGCATCACCCTCTCCAACACTTT
The DNA here is from genome assembly GCA_035644995.1 of Pyrinomonadaceae bacterium. Classification (GTDB taxonomy): domain Bacteria; phylum Acidobacteriota; class Blastocatellia; order Pyrinomonadales; family Pyrinomonadaceae; genus JAIVJZ01. Next base: position 5,717 of record DASQNL010000584.1, read on the forward strand.
GTTGACGCCGATCTTCAACGCCTTTTGGTTATCGGCCTGCAAGTCTTTCAACTTGCCGTCAAGGTCTTCGGTCACTAAGAGTTTCTTCTCCCACAGCTTTTTCCCGGTCGCGCGGTCGATCAATTTGAACTTCGCCTCAAGATAGAACTTGTCCGCCGCCAGGTCGGCGAGGAAAGCGCCGAAATCTTCCACTCCGACCAGCAGCACTCTGTCTGCTTCCAGCGGCGGCAACGCGGCCTTTTGTTTCTGTACGGCAAAGACATCTATTGTTTCAGTAGCCGGCAGCGCGCGCCATTCCATTCGCATATCTTCGGCGAGCGCGTTCAGCAACTCGTCACCGAGGGCGGCCTTGAAGTCGTAATCGAGAAGGGGGATCTTTTTTACCTCGGTCTTGTTGTAAAAGACCCTGTACTTCATCTCCTTAACCGTGAGGTCGGGAGACCTTACTCCCACGGCCACCACCGTCACGGGTTGCTGCGCCGTAGCAATATCAAAACCCATGAAACATAAAGCGAGGACGATCAGACACCGTATCATGTGCATGAAGTTTTCCTTATCCTTGACGAGATTGTGATCTATTCGCCACTCTCAAGTATTGCGAGGCGAAAGGGTTGGATTCTTATTTCCGGTTAGAAGCTTTTTGTGAGTGTCATCGAAGCCATGCGCGGGTGAAGCAAGCCGTATAAGTCCGAGAGGGGCATTCTATACATTCAACGCTACCTGTCAATCTTAAATTTTTCGGGAGCGAGATAAGCGCGTCCCTCACCTTTGACCGCAGCGCCCGGAACCCGGAAGTTACTCCTGTCAGACCCGTCGCTCTCGACGCCGGCGTTCAAAACACTCCTCTGTCGTGCACGCCGCGGTCAGACAAGTTAATCGCAAAATAAGCATACCGGTGTATTCTCATATCATTCCCGCCCGCAATGTTATTGCCTATCACTTTTAGTGATAACAATCTATATTGAATTGTATCAATTTATGCCTGTCTGTTGACAAGTAGAACCATTTAAATTAATTTTCCCTGCTATGGACACGACCAGACCAAAAGACTTAATCACGACGCGCGAGGCGATCAAGATACTACACATCAGCCCAAGCACGATGTCTCGACTCATCAAAGACGGCGTGCTCAATCACTACACGGACTTACTTGACAAGCGGGTGAAACTCGTCAGTCGCATAGAAGTTGAAGCACTTAAAGCGCAGAGTAGGAAGGCCGCATAGCCCCCTCACCCCTCTACAAGAGAACCGGAAAATATGAAGACGATAGCCATTGCCAATCAAAAGGGCGGCGTCGGCAAGACCGCAACATCGGTTAATCTGGCGGCATTTCTCGGCTTGAAGCATAAAACTCTTCTCGTCGATTTCGACCCGCAAGGCCACTGTGCGCAGGCGTTTGCCCTTGACGCCAATCTGCTTTCACCGACCATTTACGACGTGCTGTTCGGGCGGGTCGAAGTCACGGACGCGATCCGCTCGCTCCGTGATCAGGCTTCCCTACTGCCGGCCAATCGCGAGTTGGCGATGGGCGAAGTCGAACTTAGAAACGTGTACCGGCGCGAGGAGAAGCTGGCGCAGTCGCTTCAGGGGCTCGACTATGAATACGCCGTTATTGATTGTCCGCCGAATCTCGGACTCCTTACCGTTAACGCGCTGATGGCCGCCGATCACGTCGTCGTGCCTATATCAGCTTCTCTTGCGCTCAAAGAAGCCTTGGAACTGCTCGAAATGATGACGGGCTTGAGTCAGGCTTTCTCGAAAAGATGGAACGTGCTCGCGCTCCAAACCTTTTTCCGTCAAGGTGTCAAAGAACATGAAAGCCTCCGGCAAAGGCTGGAGGAGCAATTTGGCGCTCACCTGCTCGACGCCAAGATCAACCTCAATACGGATATATCGGTCGCCATGTCTCGCGGCCGTCCCATGCTCGACTACCAACGTTCCAGCGGATACCTTGATTACAGCCGTCTCGCTAAAGAGGTCGCAAATGCCACAGAACAAACCAAAGTCGTCAACAGCAGCGGAGCGGGCGAACGAAGCGCTTGATCGCATCGCGCCGGAAGGTAAAGCCCCTGCACTGAAGGCATTGGACTTTCTTTTGCAAGGTTCGCACGACGAGCCCGAAGAATCGGCGACCACTGCCCACCAATCACCGCCAGTCAACGCCGGTTACCACCACTCTCAGCCGCTTTTAAAGCCACACGCTCCTGAGAAGGACTTCAATCGCCGTGCGAACAGCTTAGAGCGCGACGCGATGCCCGCCGGACTCTTCCCCGGCTCGACATTCAAAGTCTATAACGCACTGTATCTCAGATCACGCGGCGCGGTCGTTCCCCGGCGCAAAGTTCGGGCTAGTCGGCGCGATTTCATAGATTGGACAGACATCCGAAATCTTAAGACCGTTGACAGCCATTTGCGTTATTTGATGGCAAAAGGCTTGATCGTGCGCGCTTGGGAACTTGGTAGTACCGAAGGCTCGGAATATGAAGTATATCTACCGGAAGAGGTATTACCACCACTCCCCACCACTCCCCACCACTCTCCACCACTCCCCACTACCCAAAAAACGAGTAGTGGGAATACCCAGAAATTGGGGAGTGGTGGTGATAGTCAAACTATTGATTTTCAAACAACTTCCGGGAATGACAAGACTGAATTAAGACTAGATCGAAAATTTATTGATGATGACGCTGCGCTGGCCGGCTTGTTCCGGGAACTCGAAAGGGAAATAATCGGCAAAAACTCTGCATCAATCGAACAATGGAAAGAAGTTAAAGAAGTGCTGCTGACCGAAGTCCGCATTGCCTCCGGCCGCACCACGGTTTCTAACGTACCGACATTCCTAGCCGAGCACCTACGGCGCAGACTGTGGAAAGTAGATAAGAAGCGCGCCACCGAGATCGCCGTTGAGTCTGAGCAGGGAGGTCAACCGGCTTTGAGCGACTCAGAAAAACGCTCATGCCCAGACTGTGCGGGCACCAACTTCTGGTATCCGGAAGGAGCAGACAAAGGAGTTGCCAAGTGCAAACATTCGAAACTCATCACCACACCGCCGGAAAATAGTGAGAGCCATATCTAGGCTACGATATTACGTCCCGACGGCTTATTGAAAGTGCCCTCACAAATTCTGTTTCACCCCACGTTTCATGCTCGCTAATTAAGTTTTTCCTGTAATTAAAAAACGTTCTTAATCTTCGCGTCAGTTAATTCCGATAATGCTCGTTTCGAGAAACGCGGTCGCATCAGTGTCTATTCAGGAGGGCAGCTAAACTCAGTAAAAAAGCGACTTCGGCGACACTCCGAGGCCATTCTCGTCGGCTATAAGCCATCT
>DASQNL010000585.1:0-7124 GCA_035644995.1 Pyrinomonadaceae bacterium
ACGTCGGCCGCCGTCGCCGCCGTCGTCGCGGGCAACCGCTCGCCCGCCGCCACCGCCACCGTTGTCGAGGCGTGCGCGGCGGGCTTCGTCGTTCCGGTTTCTTTCGTCGTCGAACTCAAGAGCCTATGCCACCTCTTCGCGGCGTCGCCGCCGCCGTAGCCCGGCCGCGCTCTCCATCCGCGCGATCAACTCGTAGAGAATGGGTTCCACGCCGGCGGGCGTGAAAGCCTCGCGCCGCGTGCGTCCCGGCGCGACGATGCGACGGCGCAAGGCGTCGTCGTCGCGCGTGACGAGCTTAGCGAGACGCGCGGCGGCGCGCAAATCGTCTTTGCGGTCGAACAGCAAACCGGCCTCGCCCAGAGTTTCCGGCACGGCCGCGCTGCGATAGGCCACGACGGGCACGTCGAACCACATCGCCTCGACGAGCGGCACGCCGAAGCCTTCATGTTCGCTCAAAGACCAGTATAGGTGCGCCGTGCGGTAGTAGGCCAGCAGTTCGGCGTCCGTGACCTGTCCGGTGACGAGAACGTGTGCGCCGAGACCGCGCGCGGCGATGTCGCGGACGAGACGCGTGTAATAGGGGTCGGAGGCGCGGCCTTCTCCGGCGATGATGAGGCGTGAAGCGGCGTCGAGTTGGTGGTAATGCGCGAAGGCGGCGACGAGTTCGTCCTGCTTCTTATTCGGCGCGATGCGCCCGACGAAAAGCAGGTTGACGCGTCCGTCCTGCAAGCGATCCATGAGCGCGGCGTCGGCGCGCAAGTTCCATTTCGCGGGGTCGCAGATGATCGGCAACACGCCGGGCGACTCGAAGCCGCAGGCCGCGAGTTCGGCCGCGTTGAAAGCCGAGTCGCCGACGGAGACGGGGAAGTGCGGCGCGAGGCGCGGCAGGTGCGCGCGTCCCGTCGAGAGCATCCACGCGAAGCCGGGGCGGTAGGGCGCGTAATACTCGGCGGGGGTAACGTTGTGATAGACGAGGCACTTCGCGCCCGCGTGGGCGACGGCGAAGGCGGTCAGTTCCGAGCCGATGGAATGATGATACAGCAGCCCGTCGGCGGGCTGGATGAGCGCGGGGTCGAACAGGCGCGCCTCGCCTTCCACACGCGCCTCGCGCCGCTTGACGAAAATCTCCGACGCATAGCCGCGAGCGCGCAGGTGGTCGCGAATGTTTATCGCCTGATTCGAGATCGCGTCGCCGTAGACGATGTCCGGAAGCAGTTGGTGAATGGTTCCGGCAATTTGCGGAAGCGGAATCGGCGCGGGCGCGCGCGTGTGAGCGTGCGCCTGTCCGGGATTCGCGTTCGGGCGAGGGGCGAGCCTGCCGGTCGCTTCTTCTTCACCCGCGCCGGGCGGCGTTTCGCCCGCCGAGTCGAGCAGTTGTTCGTAACGGGCGATGACCTTGTCCCAATCGGCGTGCTCGTTCGCGTAGAGACGACCGCGCGCGCCGGTTTCTTCGAGTTCGGCGTCCGTGGCGTCGGCAACGTGCGCGAAAGTCTGCGCCCACTCCGCCTCGGTCGCGGCGAGCCAGCCGCCGCCCGCGCGCGCGATGGCGATGGCGGTGGCGAGGCATTCGCGGTGCGCCGCGACGGGGCGGCCGCCGTAGCTCCACGCCTCCATCAGGACGCGCGAAAAACTTTCGTTGCGGCTCGGTTGAAACAGCGCGCGGCAGGCCACGAGCAACGCCGCCTTAGTCTCTTCGCCGACGAAGCCGAGATCGAAAACGGCGCGCTCGCGCTCGTCGTAAGAGTGCGCGCCCGCGCCGGCGAGGACGAGTTTTAAGGGCGAGGCCGGGGCGGCTTCCTTGAAGCGACGAAAGGCGCGCACGAGCAGGCCGGTGTTTTTCGTCTCGTCGCGGCGGCCGAGATAGAGGACGAAGGGCGCGCCGCCGTCTCGAAGTTCGGCGGGGAGCGCGCCGTCGAGTTGTTCCGTCGCGGGCGTGATTCGTTCGACGCCCTCGCCCACGACGAGGCCGCGCGCGAAGACGGACGCGCCATAGAGCCGCGCGGCGAGTTCGCGCTCGCCGTCCGAGTTGAAGAGGACGCGCCGCGCGCGGTGAAACAATTCTTCGACGGCGGGGAGATAAGCCACGGGTTCGTCGTGCAGGCACGGTTGCAGGAAGGCGCGCGCGGAGACGAGCGGCAGCCCTTGCGTGGTGGGGGCGAACATGTAGGGAATGAAGAGGAAGGCGCAATAATCGTCGGCGTGCGCGCGGAGGTATTCGAGGAGGGCGGGCGAGTTGATGTTCTCGCCCGTGAAGACCGCGGCGTCCGCCGCCGTGAGCGGAGCGACGCCCGCGCGCAAATCGAGGGGCGTGAGCGCGAGCAGCTTCGCGTTGACGCGATCAAAAGCCTCCGCGTCGCGCGCGCCGACGGGGAAGCGGCGCACGCCGACGCCCTGTTCACGCACGAGTCCCGGCGGGAGATGGTTCGTCGCCCAGTCGTCGTGAAACGAGCGGCAGCAGGTGGTTAAGACTTCCACTTCGCGCCCGCGCGCGACGAGCCGCGCGGCGATCTGAAAGGCCTGTTGCTCGGCTCCGCCTTTCAACTCCGCCCCGAACCAGGGGATGACGATGGCGAGCGGCTTCATGTGTGACCGGAAAAGTTTTCGCGCGCCGCCGCCGACGCCGACTCCTGGAGCGAGCGCAAGCGGTTGACCTCCGCCTCGAATTCATCGCGCGCGCGTTGCTGTCGCTCGGAGAGCGCACCCAGCTCCTCGCGCAACGCTTCGAGCACGACCTGCTGCGTCTCCACGATCACGCGCTGTTCGTGAATCAAAAATTCCTGCTGCGCGTCGGCCGCAAGTTGCTGCTCATGCCGGAGGGCGTCGGCCAAAAGTTGTTGCTCGCGCCGCAGCGCGTCGGCCAAGAGTTGTTGTTCGCGTTGGAGCGTGTCGCCCGTGAGTTGCTGCGCATGGCGGAGCGTGTCGCCGGTGAGTTGCTGTGCTTGGCGGAGGGCGTCGGCCGCGAGTTGCTGTTCGCGCCGGAGCGCGGCGAACGCGAGTTCCTGTTCGCGCCGGAACGTCTCGGCGAGTTGCTGTTGAGCGGTCAGAGCCTCGGTCAACTCGGCGAGCGCGGCCTGCGCCTGCTCCGCCTGCGTCTGCGTCTGCGCCTGCAACTCGGCGTGCCCGTTCGACACTTCGATCAGCGCGTCGGAGAACATCACCAGCGTCTCGACCATCTCTTCGTGCTGCGACAGGGTGACGGAGGGCGTCGGCGCGCCGTGCGACACGGGCGCGTCGGGCGCGGCCGCGCTCGCGTGCGGCATTTGCGCGAGCGTCCGGTTCAGGTAGTCGGCGATGAGTTGCTGCTGCGCGAGCGCGTAGGCTTCAAATTGCTGTTGGTGCTCTATCAACAGGGGCAGCCGCCAGAGCGCGCGCACGAGCCGCAACACGTAACCGACGAAGGGCACGCGACTCAGACGCCGCGACGCGGGCGACGGCAACCCCTCGACACTCACGCCCCGCCCCGCCGCGCGCGCCTCCGGCGACGACAACAGGCGTTCGATGATCTCGACCTTGCTCGCCCGCCCGCCGCGCAACTCGTCCAACGCGCGCGCGCCTTCGGCCGGAAACGGCGTGCGCCCCAGAATCGCCCGGTAGACGCTTTCCACGAAATGCCGGTCGTGATAAGCCAACAACTCCGCGACGTGATATTGAGATTTATCTCCCGCCCGAAATTCGGGTTGCAGCATGAGCGGCTCGATGTGCGGAGCGGGCTGCCGGCCGGAAGCGGCACCGGGGGCGGGAAGGGCAAATTCGCCGGCCGCCGGGTCGGGAGCGGGCGAATTGGTGGCGGCGGCGTGAGGCGCGGCGGCGGCGTCGCCCGACTCGAAGGGCGCGGTGGCGGCGTCGCCCGGCTCGAAGGGCGCGCCGGGGCGCGCCGCCGCGCGCTCGTCGCCGCCGCCGCCGCCCTCCTGGGCCTTCGCCGCCGGTTCGCCCGCGCCGGATTTTGTGTCGTCCACTTCGATCATCAATTCTTCGCTCAGGCTTTCAACGCGGGCGTCTCTTCCGCCGCGCCCGCGCTCAAACTCTCGCCGCCCGTCGCCGCGCGCCCCGTCGCTTCCTCGGCAACCGCGATGCGCCGCGTCACGACCCGCGCGTCGAGATTCGCGATGCCCTCCATCTCCACGGCGCACGAGACGCGAAAGAAGATCGCGCCGTCGAGCCAATCGAAAGCCTCGCCGTCGGGCGTGTGCGCCGCGACCGAGACGAAATAATGTTCCTGCCCAAGCCAGCAGCGGAACGTGAACACGGCTTCGATGATCTCGCCGCGCCGCGCCGCGCCGAGCGGTTGCCCGCGCTGCTCCGTGTTCGTCCCGTAGACGTTGATCCCGTGCCGGTTGCGAATCATAAACCCGCACACGGGTTCGGCCGCGTCTTCGTGAAACAGCACGCGCAGCCGCACCTCCACCGCGTCGCCCGTCTCCACCAACTCCACGGCGCGACCCGTCGCGCCGTCAACCAACTCCGCGCCGATCACTTCCGCCCGCTTGTTTCCATGACGGTAGGAATACTGCAAAGGCTGACGCCCGGCCGTTCCCCCCGCATCAAACGCGACCGTGCCCTCGCCCTCATTCTCGCGGGCGGCCGGCTCATCCGTCTTCGTCGCTTCGCTACCGTCGGCGTAAGCCTCTTCGCGCGCCATGATCACGCGCTGGTAACGGTTGAGCACTTCCATCGGCGTGCCGTCGGCGATCATCCGCCCGCCGTTCAAGAGGATCGCCCGCGAGCAGAGCGCGCGCACCAGCGTCGGCTCGTGCGAGACGAAGAGGATGGTCGTGCCCGCCGCCTGCATCTCCTTGATGCGACGCACGCAGCGATGCTGGAAGATCGTGTCGCCGACCGAGAGGGCTTCGTCCACGACGAGAATTTCCGGGTCGGTGTTGACGGCGATGGCGAAGGCGAGGCGCACGTACATGCCGGAGGAATAGGTCTTGACGGGTTGGTGGAGGAAGTCGCCGATCTCTGCGAAACGTTCGATGCGTTCGAGGCGGGCATGAGTGTCGGCGCGCGAGAAGCCCATCAAGGCGGCGTTCATGTAGATGTTTTCGAGGCCGGTGAATTCGAGATTGAAGCCCGCGCCGAGTTCGAGCAGCGCGGCGACGCGCCCTTCAACCTGCACGTCGCCGTGCGTCGGCGCGAGCGTGCCCGTGACGATCTGCAAGAGCGTGGATTTGCCGCTGCCGTTCGGCCCGACGATGCCGACGGTCGTGCCGCGCTCGATCTCGAAGCTGATTTCTCTGAGCGCCCAGAACTCCCGGTGTCGCTTCAGCCACCCGCGCGTCAGCGTCTCTTTCAAGCGGTCGCTCGGATGATCGTAGATGCGATACTGCTTCGCCACCCCTTCGACCCGCAATGCCGTGCTCATAACTGCAAACCCTAATGCAAACAGTGACGGGTGACAAGTAATAGATGACAATTCTTAACGGCTTTCCTTGTTCCGCGCCGCCATTCGGCTACAATACGGACATACTTTAAGTCGGCATCAACGGAACGAAGTATTGAGGATGACAGGCAAGTTGCCCGCGTTAAAGCCTAAAGTCGTCATCAAGACGCTTGAGCGGCACGGCTTCTACGTTCATCATACGACGGGCAGCCATTACATCCTGAAGAAAGGTAGTTTGAGAGTCACCATCGCATATCATGGTAAAGACTTAAAGCCGCGCACGCTCGCGTCTATCATCAGTCAGGCGGGATTAACAATTGAAGAATTTTTGGACTTGCTCTGACAGTGCGGTTACGCCGGGTAGGGCGAAACGGATTCAAGCGACTTCGACGGCAATTTCTTCGGTGATGGATTGATCGGTCGGGATCGGCTCTCCGTCTTTACGGAGACTTTCGAGATAGCCGTTGATCGCATCGACGGCCATCGCCCGCGCCTCTTCCAACGTGTCGCCTTCCGTCACCAGTCCGGGCAAGGCAGGGCACGTGACGACGTAGCCGCCCGTCTCATCCGGCGTCATGACGACCGTGAAATTAAGGATTCTCATGAAGCGCATTATAGCACCGGGTTTCGTGCGGCGTGTATCCGCTCTAAGAGGTTAAACAGTCTTCGCCGACATATGAGCAAAATGATCTCAGCACAGGATTCGCGGGGGTTGGTGTGGCGGCCTTTGTGGGAGTTGCCGGGGCGGTTCGAGTTGATCCGTTCGCTGGCGCGGCGCGAGTTGGCGGCGCGTTATCGCGGGTCTGCGCTCGGCGTGGTGTGGGCGATGCTGACGCCGGCCGTCATGATCGCGATCTACACGTTCATCTTCGCGGGGATTTTCGGCGCGCGCTTCGGCGAGCGCGGAACGGCGTGGGATTACGCGCTCTATCTTTTTTGCGCGCTCCTGCCGTGGACGGCTTTTCAAGATTCGTTGCAGGTCTCCGCAAACGTCATCGTCGCGCACGCGAACCTCGTCAAGCGCGTGGTCTTCCCGCTCGAAGCGTTGCCGGTCGCGCAGGTGTTGGCCGCGCTCACGACGCAGTTGCTCGGAACCCTTGTGCTCCTCGCGGGCGTCGTCGTCATCCAGCGCGAACTGCATCTCACGCTGCTCTGGTTGCCCGTGCTCGTCCTGCCGCAACTCGTCTTGATGCTCGGCGCGGCCTGGCTCGTCGCGTCGCTCGGCGTCTTCCTGCGCGACACGGCTCAGGTCGTCTCGCTCCTGCTCGTCGCGTGGATGTTCCTGACGCCCATCATCTATCCCGAACAGATCGTGCCCGCGCCTTACAAAGCGTTCATCAACGCCAACCCGTTCACGCCGCTCGTCCGAAACTATCGCCGCATCATCCTCGAAGGCGTGCCGCCCGACTGGGCTGGCCTCGCCTACTTCACGCTCTTTGCCCTCGCCGTCTTCATCTGCGGCTACTGGTGGTTCGCCAAGACCCGCAAAAATTTCGCCGACGTGATCTGAGCGCAAGTCGTCTCCGCCATGTCTTTGCGACGAAGATTTTATTCCCGCCCGGCGACAACGCGCGGCGGTTCGACAACGCCGAGCGCCGTCCCCATCAGCCACCAGAGCACGAGCGCGACTTCCGCGTCGCCGAAGTTGTAGTTGACGAGTGAACTGGCGAAGAAGCCGGCGAGCGCGCCGGTCGCTCCGAGCAGGAAGCCGTGCGCGGCCGGGTCGCCGTGCGCGGCGCGCAAT
>DASQNL010000586.1:0-12023 GCA_035644995.1 Pyrinomonadaceae bacterium
TCATCCCTCCGCCCTCATCCCTCATCCCTTAATTCGATCCAGCCGCGGGTCATGTCGCACCAGAGGGCGAGGCCGCGCCATTCGCGGAAGCGCGCGTAGTGGCGTGCGATCTTGCGGTCGTCGGCGGTGCGTCCCCGGTTGTGGAGGCGTGAGAAAGTGGCGCGCACCCACGAATCGAGCGCGAGGCAATCGTAGCGGCCGAGGAGCTTCAAGAGATTGTCCGCGGCGTATTCGCCGACGCCCTTGACGCGTTTCATCTCGCGTTTGAGTTCGGCGGTCGGTAGTTCGCTCCTGAGCCAACTCTCCACGTCAAGTTCGCCGGAAGCGACGCGTTCCGCCAGTTCCTTGAAGTAATTTGCGCGGTAACCGGCGCGCACCACGTCGCGGTAAAAACTCTCCGGCACGGCGGCCATCGCGGCGGGAGTGGGAAACGCGCGGCGGCCGTCCTCCGGCGTCGGCAGTCCCAAATTGTTAACGATTCCCGCGACCATTTTCGTCGTCAAAGCCCAGGAGCAGTTGGTCGTGCAGATCGTCTTGACCAAGTCCTCGTAGACGGTGGGCGAGCGAAGCAGGCGACCCGCGCCTTCGCGGACGATCCAGTCGAACCGTGGGTCGTCGGCCACGGCTGCGTAAAAGACGCTCATCTCATCGTCGAGCCGGAACATGTGGCGCACGTCGCGCGTGATTTGCGCCGCATCGCGCTTGGCGAGCGTGCGGCGCGGCAGGTTGACGGAGAGCGCGTGGTCGAGGGAGGCGATGCGAACGGTGACGGGCGCGCGGCCGCCGTCGAGAGCGAGCACGCGCGTGATGCTCCAGCCCGCCTCGTCAAACTCGAAGGGCAGAAGCGCGCGCCAGCCGTGGCTCATGGCGGTGCGTTTGAAGTTGAAAGCGGGCGGAACCGGAATTGAGATTTGCACGGAAGATTCAAGGGGTCGCCGGAGAAGGTGTCGGAGCGGGAGAGAGTTTAACAAAACGGGCGCGGGAGACGCAGCCGGGAAGTGTTGGTCGCGGAGGGAGGAATCGAACCTCCGTCGCCCGATTATCGGCCGGGTGCTGCTGCCATTGAGCTACTCCGCGTTAAAAAGTCAGTTGACCCGGCGAGACTCCGACGCCAATTCCGAGCGGCGACGAACAGGACGAGACAAGCCGAGAGCCTCGCGGAAGAAGGCGAGGCTCTCTCGGCGGTCGGCTGTTTGTCGTGATTTGGACGGCGCGCCGGTCTGGGTTGCGCCCGCCCTGTAAGTTTAGGTTACGGCGTCTCCGACGTTGACCCGTCGTCATAAGTGACCCGGACGACGCTGGCCTTGAGATCGGCGACTCCGGGCGTCACACGCCTGCCGCGGCCGACGCTCACCACACTGGCATAGGGGATCGGCAAACTCTTCTCCAGCGTCTTCGACTTGCCCGGAGCAATTTGCTTCTCGGTCGTGACGGGGTAGGTGCGAATCACCGCGCCCGTGGCGGGGTCTGTGAGAGAGGCCAGCCACGACACGGACTTGATCGTCTTGGAGCCGTGGTTCGTGACTGCCACCCGCGCCTTGAACATGCGGGAGGGCGCGGGGCGCGCGGCGTCTACCGCATTCTCCGACTTCATCATCTCCCTGCGGCTGATGCTGATCAGGCGTTCGTCCCTGCGAACGGGGTCTGGGTCGCGCAACGCGGCCTGCCTCGTATTATCTCCTTCTCCCGGCCGTCTGGATACCTGCGCCTGCGCCGACACGGCCGCGAACATCGTCAGTGTGGCGGCGAGCATTAATTTCTTCATCTGTCTGTCCTCCTTGTGTGCTGAGGTTGTCCTTCGAGAAGGCGCGGGGAGAAGGCGCGGGTAACACACGCCGCTCGCCTGTAGCTGATGCCAAATTATTTTACCGCACTTTAACGAGTTTCCAACTATGAAATTCGACGCACATGAGACGCCCGCTCTGAACATTTGGTTGACCCGGCGGGACTCAAACCCGCACCTCGCGGATTAAAAGTCCGCTGTTCTGTCGCTCGAACTCCGGGTCAACAATCAATTGGCGGCGGCGCAAGGATACGCACCTTCGTTGGTCGCATGGCAAATGCGAGACCGCGGCGGGAGGCTTCGGCCGCGGTGAACATTTTTTTAGTCGTCCCACGGCGTAAGGCGGGAAGGCGCACAGTCCGACCGGGAGGCCGGGGCTGTGCGCCTTTGCTTGGGGTGGGGAACCGTGAGTGTCGAAAATCAGTTTGCGGGGGCAGGAGTCGAACCTGCCGTTTCGGCGTGGCTTATGAGACCACGGAGCCGCCCTTGCTCTATCCCCGCAGCAACACAGGCAACTTGCGGCGGCGAGATTCGAACTCGCATCAACTCGTTTACAAGACGAGCGCTCTGGAACCGTTGAGCTACGCCGCAAAAATTTGATGGAATGGGAGAGACTCGAACTCTCACCTAACAGTTTGCAAGACTGTCGCTCTGCCGAATTAAGCTACCATCCCAAAATCAACTCCCGAAAAAATTGGTTGCGGAGGCGGGACTCGAACCCGCGCGCTCTCGCTTATGAGGCGAATGCTCTGCCCGCTGAGCTACTCCGCAAGATGAACAAAGCGTTGGCTGGTCTGGCAGGACTCGAACCTGCGCCGACTCGTTTAGAAGACGAGCGCTCTTATCCGCTGAGCTACAGACCCCCGGCGGGCGCGTGAATGGAGGCGACAGAGGGAGTCGAACCCTCAACCTGCTGTTTACGAGACAGCCGCTCTGCCGATTGGAGCTACGTCGCCGCTAGTAAAACTGGTCGTTGAAAATTTGGCCGGGGCGTGAGGCAAGCCGCGCCTCAATTCTCCACGCACCCGCGCAGTCGCCGTTCTGGCGGGTTGAGACACGCCCCGAAAAAGGTTGGTAGCCGGTGAAGGATTCGAACCCTCGACATCCTCTTTGTAAGAGAGGCGCTCTGGCCGTCTGAGCTAACCGGCTACGGGTTGATATGGCTGTGGCGGTGGGATTCGAACCCACAACTTCTTCCTTAACAGGGAAGCACTCCACCAGTTGAGTTACACCACATTAAAAAACTCTCGCGCGTTGTTTGATGGTCGGAGTTGGAATCGAACCAACCTCTTCGCGTTTTCAGCGCGACGCTCATCCGTCTGAGCTATCCGACCGGGCGGACTGAAGCGCATCTTGCGCTCGTGCGTCCTGTGAAGGGGGCGGGGGCGTGCCCGCGCCCTTCACAGATGGACGGTGTTTCGTTCCTCGCGGACGGCGTGCGCGCCGCCTTCGCCGGCCTCTTCGAGAAAGAGGTACTTCCGCCACTCCGGGCGCGCCTCGGCGTAGTGGCACAAGACGACGCGCTCCAAACGCACGCGCAGCGCGGTCTGCGTCGTCAAGAGCGGCATGCGCGCCTCGTCGGGCGTGCGATTGCCTTTGCGGTTGTTGCAGGCGAGGCACGCCGTCACGATGTTCACGGGCGAGTTGTCGCCGCCGCGCGAACGCGGGTAGATGTGGTCGAGCGTCAGCGTGGCGGGCAGCTTGCGCTCGCCGCAATACTGGCAGCGATACTTGTCGCGGATGTAGATGCGCAGACGCTTCATCCCCGACGCTTCGCGCCGCCGCCGCACGTTGATGTAAGTCTTACGACGCACGACCGAGGGGACGGGATATTCTTCGCGCGGCGTGCGCAGCACCCGTTCGCCGTCCCACTCCTCGACCGTCACGCTGTTGTTGAACAGCATCACCATCGCGCGCGCCACGCCCACCGTGCCGAGCGGTTCGTAAGTCTGGTTGAGCAGCAGAACCCTGCCATTGATCGTCATCCGTCTCACCTCCTTTCTCTCTTGAATGGCCGCCCCACACGAGTTCAGGATGAGGGGCGGCGTAAAGGTTAAGCATCCGGCGGGAATCGAACCCGCGTTGAACAGTTTTGCAGACTGTCGCCTTAATCCACTTGGCTACGGATGCGCGTTGAAGGATTGGAACGAGAGGCGGGAGTTGAACCCGCAACGCCGGTTTGGAAGACCGGGGTGTTAGCCGTTTACACCACTCTCGCAAACAGGCGGGCGGGACAGGACTCGAACCCGTATCGGCCACGTTCGAAGCGTGACGCTTTTCCGTTAAGCTAACCGCCCGCGAAAAATTTGGAGCACCGTGCGGGAATTGAACCCGCGTCTCGGCGTTGGCAACGCCGCGTCCTCGGCCGTCTGGACTAACGGTGCGTGAATGGTCGGGATGGACAGAATTGAACTGTCACCACAAGTTCCCAAGACTTGGATGCAATCGTTACACCACACCCCGAAGGTTGCGACCGGGCCTTCGCACTTCGCCCGGTCAATCGATGCGCCGCCGGGGTCTCGAACCCCGTCTCCGTCGCTTAAGAGGCGACTGCTGCACCCGTATAGCTCGCGGCGCGCGAAGAAAGCGGAACTGGAGGGACTCGAACCCATCATCGGCTTGCTTGACAAGCAAGTGCCTCACCTCTCGGCCACAGTTCCCTGAAGATTGACGGCGCGTAACGGATTTGAATTGTTGCTCTCCTGTTCGAGAGCCGGGCGGCTTGAACCGGACGCGCCCGATGCGCCGCGACGGAAAGTTTTGGGTCGGCCGGCGAGAATCGAACTCGTCGTCTTCGCATTCACAGTGCGACGCTCTGCCATTGAGCTACGGCCGACGCAATGGTTGATGGGGATGGCGGGACTCGAACCCGCACCCGCTTGATTGAAAATCAAGTTGCTTAGACCAGTTTGCATACATCCCCTCGGAAAACTTGGTGCGCGTGGAAAGAGTCGAACTTTCACCCGTGCAGTTTTTGAAACTGCCGCCTCTGCCAATTGGGCTACACGCGCACGCGCCGGATGCGGAAGGTGGGGATCGAACCCACACCCCGGAGGATCGGTTTTTAAGACCGACGCGTTTGCCCTTTACGCCACTTCCGCTTGCTGATTGAAATGCCGACGAAGAGACTTGAACTCTTACTGACTAGTTCCTAAGACTAGTGCCTCTGCATTGGGCTACGTCGGCCTAAAAGATGGCTCCGGGGGAAGGAGTCGAACCCTCATCTCCTGATCCAAAGTCAGGCGTCACTGCCGGTTAGACGACCCCGGAAAAATTGAAAGAACCCGGCGCGATTCGAACGCGCGACCTCAAGCTCCGCAAACTTGCGCTCTCATTCCGCTGAGCTACGGGTTCAGGGAAAGGGATGAGGGCAGAGGGATGAGGGATGACATAAAGCATTCAAGCAAGAAAGCGCTTCTCTTTATTGAGCCCTCATCCCACATCCTTCATCCCATAGTTATGGCGGAGAGTAGAGGACTCGAACCCCTATGAGCTTTTACGCTCGCCGGTTTTCAAGACCGGAGCCAGACCGTTTTGGCGTACCCTCCTCAGAAGTTGGCAGGAGCGTTCGGACTCGAACCGAAAGCGACAGTTTTGGAGACTGCCGTGTTGCCCTTACACCACGCTCCTATAGGTTCAAATCACAATGCGTGCGGTAGGACTCGCACCTACGTAGTCCGCGGACGCCTGATTTACAGTCAGGTGCTTTTGCTGCTCAGCCACACACGCTGAAAAAATTCTGCGATAAAAAAAACGAGGGCGGAGAGCGATGCCGGCTCCGCTACACACATCATGCGACGCACGCTTCTCCCGAAGAACGGCGCGGCCTGCCGCGCTCTCGCCGGAGTCTTCCGTCAGGCCACGCCGTCCGTTTGAAGGCAACGCTCGCCGCCCTCGTCCGTACAAAAATCGATTCGGTTATCAAACAACAAAAAGAGCGGGCCTTTGGCTTCGACAGGGAAGCCGGCCCGCTCCTTCAATTCTCTTAAATCTATTTTCGAGATTTTGGGAGCGGGAGGCCGCTCCCGCTTTTTAAATTAGACTGACCCGACGATCTGAATTCCAGACTTTAATCGTGGAATTCGCGCCCATATGCATGAGTTCGCCGCCGGGCTGATAGGCCGGTAACGAACCGGGGCACATGACCGCCGCGGAGCTTGTGGCTTCGCTAAACAGGCCGACGCACGTCCGTCCCGAAGCCCTGCGGCCTTTGACGGTTATGCTGCTCGAATGTGTCCGGTTCATCGACATTGACGTTCTCATTCTTCCTCGCGCGCAAAATTCGTTTTCCCCGCGCGCCGGATATATATAAACTCGACAGAGGATATTGTCAACACTTTTTTTGTCTGTACCTCCGAGATACCGGAAACAGGGAGCAAAGTCGTCCGGCGGGTCGCTCGTATGGCGAAGCGGAAAGCGTCTGCGAGCGTTCGTCTCGACAAGCGAAAAGGCTTTTGTTACAGTCTCGCGAGCTTTGAACGCGCATCCCGCGAGCGCGCGCGTGCCGTCCGAACTTCGATCATCCGCTCAGGTTCATCCCGGAGAAAGTCAGCTTGGAAGCCAAAGATAAAATTCGCACGGAGCCGTCCGAACATTTCGCGGCGACGGCCGCGCCGCAGCTATGCGTCGAATGTTTGGAGAGCGCGACGGAGACGGTCGCGGGTCGTGGCGGCGAAACGCTGTGCCGCGAGTGCGCGAAGAATTACTACGTCGCTTGCGCGCTCTGCCGCGGCCTGATACCGCAGGACGAAGCTCTCACGCGAGAGGATGCCGTGTATTGCGCCGGGTGCGATGCGCAGGGAGCGCGGGCGGGGGCGGCCTCCGCGCCGAAAGACGCGGAGGTCGAATCGCTCGTCGCGGAATACATCGGGCTGCATGCCGAAGAGAAGCGCATCAAGGAACGGCTGGACGAGATTAAAGAACAACTTAAGGCGGCGGCCGCGGCGCGCGAGCGCGTGGCGGGCGCGGTCACTTTGAACGGCGAAGAGGGGGCGGTGAAATGCAGTTTCAAAACGAGTTTGAAATGCATCCCGGAGAAAGTGAGCGCGCTCGAAGCCCGACTTGAGCCGGCTGAATTCGGCGCGCTCTTTGAACGCAAAATCAGCTATAGCCCGGTTAAAGATAATTTGGAAAAGTTTCTCTCGAACGACGCCGGAAGCGACGCCGACCTGCGCGAACTCGTTCTCGCCGCCGTCGAGAGAACGGAGACGCCGACGCTCACCGTGGTGCGCCCGAAGAAATAGGGTCGCCTTCGTCTCAGTCGCGGCGAGCCGCACACGGTTTTCAACGTCAACAACTTCTTCGCCGCCGGAAAGTTCGCCCCGGCTTCCTCGCATGTCGCACGATCCCGATTCCGTCGAAAACATCTTCACCGAGCGCACGCTCGGCGCGCACCGGCTCGCGCAGTACGTCTCGCGCAACCGCTGCGAACGCTACCTGCGGCTCGCGCTCTTTCCGTCGGAAGCGAAAGGAATCGCGGCGCGTTATCGCGTGGGCTTTGAAAATCTCTCGCCGCTGCTCTCCGAATCCGGACAGCGATTTGAACGCGACCAAATCGCGGAGTTGAGCGCGCGTGCCGACGTTCGCAATTTGCAAAACACTTCGGCGGCGGCCTTCGTCTCCGCTTTGAAATCGCAAGGCGCGGGGCGGCGCACTTTCTACTATCAGGCGCGGCTCGAAGGGCGCATCGGCGGGTGCAACTGCGAAGGCTATCCCGATCTGATCGAGATCGAGCGGCACGACGACGACGGGCGCGAAGGCGGCGGCGACACGGTTGACGTAACCGTCATCGACATCAAGGCGAGCCGCCGCGAGACGGTGGGCTTCCGCCTGCAAGTCGCTTTCTACGCGCGCCTGCTCGGCGATGCCCTGCGCGCCGCCGGACTCAAGCCCGCGACGTTCAAGGGCGCGATTGCCGCGCGCAACTCCGAGTTAGCCCCCGACCGGATCGAGCGGTTCGACCTCTCGCTTTATCTGGACGAGATCGAGCAACTCGTCGCGGCCGCCGATTCGGACGTGGCGCGAGCGTCGGCGCGTAGTTTCACCGACGCCGCTTATCATCTCGGCGCGCACTGCGACGGCTGCCCTTACAACGCGTTGTGTTTCATCGACACGGCCGAACGCGAAGACCTCTCGCTCATCCCTTCGCTGACGGCGACGGAAAAGGGCGCGCTCCACAGCGTCGGCGTGCGGACGACGCGCGAACTCGCGCGCCTGTTGGATTACGGCAAGGGCGCGATGTTGCCCGCGCCCGGCAGGGAAAAGGACGTTGAGCGCATCGGCGCGCGCTGGCCGCTCGGCAGCCGCCTGCCCGTGCTCGCGCAGAGGGCGCGCGCCGCGCTGAGAAGACTCGACCGCGATGTCGAAGCGAAGCGTTACACGCTCGGCGCGGATTGGGGATCGCTGCCGGACGAGGGGCAGTATCCGAATCTCATCAAAGTTTACGTTGACGCCGAGCGCGATCACCTGGAGGATAAAGTTTACTTGCTGGCGGGCATCGTCGCCGGGCCGTCGGGTTCAATCGAGATCGTCGAGAACACTCTGACGAAGCCGGACGCGACGAGCGAGCGTGCGCTTCTCGTCGCGTGGGTGGCGCGGCTGCTCCCGGCGATTGCGCGCGCGGCCGATGCAAACTCCGCGCCCGTCCACGTCTATCTCTACGACCGGCGCGGCCAACGCGCTCTGCTCGAAGCGCTCGCGCGCCACTTCGCGGCCTTGTGCGCGCTCCCGGCCTTCTACGATCTGTTGACTTCCACGCCCGCGCTGACGCAAGGCATGATCTCATTTCTGGCGGAAGAGGTGAGCGAGCGTTTGAACCTCGGCGCGGTTTGCCAGAACTTGTACGAAGTGGCGCGCGAGATGGGCTTCAAGTGGCGCGACGAAGAACGCGAGTTGAACAAAACTTTCCGCGCGCGCATCTTCGACAACGCGCGCGCGTTCACGCGCGACGCGGAGACGGGCGAGTTAGTCGCCGCTTCGACGGAGGACAAGGCCGGTCGCGCCATGTGGGTTGAATCCGCCGCGCGCTTCGGCACGGAGATTCCGCTCGAATACGCCTATGCCGCGTGGGGGCTGCTCAAGGAGTCGCCGGAGATGCAGGCGCAGGAACGCACGCAGGTGCGCGGCTTCCTCGGCACGACGATTGAAGACGTGCGCGCGCTCGCCGTCGAACGCTGCCGCGCGCTGCGTTTCATCGAGGAGAGTTTCAAATACAAGAACCGGCAGGTGGAGAAAGAGCCGCTCTCGCTCGCACACCTCGACCGCACGGAACTCGACGCCGACGGCGTCGCGCTCCATCGTGCGCTCGAAGATTTCCTCTACCTCGAACACCACGCGAAGATGCAGGAATTGCTTCTGCACCTCTCGCTGCCGCCCGACGGGCGCGCGGCGGGCGGTCGTACGCTCGTCGTCCGTTGCGCCTCATACGAGCGGGCGGAGGACGGCGAAGACCGCGCGGAGTTCAATTTCTCAAAAACCGACGGCGAGGTGTCGACCGTCACGGACATGGCCGCGCTCCGCTTTCGTGAGGGCGACTGGGTCGTCTTGAACCCGTTGCTCGGCGAGACGGGCGCATTCCTGCCCGCGCGCAAACTCGTGCGCGGCCGTCTCGCCGTCGTCGAAGCGTTGGACGACGCGCGCGTCTCCCTGCGTCTGCTCTCGATGAATTTCAAGAACTCGAATTTTCGCTACCCGCACTGGTCGTTCAAACCGGAAGCAGGCGCGGTCTGCACGATTGACGCAATGGCGGACGATCTCAACGCCGACAAGTTTCTGGATGCCTGCCGCCACGCCGCCTCGAATCATCTCTATCACTGGCTGACGAACGCGGAGGAAGCCAAGCGCGGGCGCGCCATCCGGCCGAAGCGTCTGCGCGATGCGGCGGAGATCGCCGCGCACGCCTCGCGCGCGCAAGCCCCGCACGGGCTGACCGGGGCGCAGGCGCGCGTGGTGGGCGGCTACTTGCAGGAGCGCGTGCTGGTGTTGCAGGGGCCGCCGGGAACGGGCAAGAGCCACACGCTCGGCTTCGCCGTGCTCGCGCGTGCGCTCGCGCTCGCAACTCCGGCGCGCCCGTTTCGCGTTGCCGTCGCGGCCAAGACGCACGCGGCCAGTTCAATCGCGCTCGCGAGCATCGCGCGCGGCGCGCGTCAACTGTTGCAGGCGGGCACGGGCGACGCACGGCTCGCGCCGCTCGAACGGCTGCGGGTGGCGAAGATTTGCAACGACGCGGGCGAGGCGTTGGCGGAGGGAGTCGAGCGTCTGTTCGCGGACGGGGGCGAGGAGTTGAGCGCGGGCGGGCAGTGGGCGATGCTGCTCGGAGAGCCGCTGCTGGTGGTCGGCGGCACGCCGGGCGGGATTTATAATCTCATCAAGAAAGGCGCATCGAAGGGCAAGGCGATTGATTGGACGCAGGAGTTGTTCGACCTCGTCATCGTGGACGAGGCCTCGCAGATGGGCATCGCGGAGGCTCTCACGGCAGCCGCCTTCCTGCGCGGCGACGGCCAGTTTATCGCCATCGGCGACCACCGCCAGATGCCGCCCATCCTCGCGCACGCCTGGGACAGGGAGAGCCGCCGCGACCTCAAACACGCGCAGCCCCATCTCTCCATCTTCGAGACCTTGCGCGCGCTCGGCTTCACGAGCGAAGCCCTCGATCAATCGTTTCGCATCCCGGCGGAGATCGCGGGCTTCCTGCAACGCCACATCTACGCCGGGGACGGCATCAACTTCCGTTCGGACAATCGCGCCCGCATGGCCGCGGACGACGCGCTGGACGGCTGGCTCGGAGCGGCCTTCACGCCGGAGCATTCGCTCGTCGTCATCGAGCACGATGAGAGCGGTTCGCAACAGTCGAACGAGTTTGAGGCCGCGTTGGTTGAGGCTCTGGCCGGGGTGGCGTGTGAAAAATTGGGATGCGGCGGCGAGGGCGGCATCGGCGTCGTGGTGCCGCATCGCGCCCAGAAGGCTCTGTTGCGCGCGCGCCTCCCGCGGTTGGCGAACTCCATCGACACGGTGGAACGCTTTCAGGGCGGCGAGCGCGAGTTGATCATCCTGTCGGCCACCGTCTCCGACCGCGAGTTCGCGCGCGCCGAGAGCGGCTTCCTGCTCGAACCGCGACGCCTCACGGTCGCCATCTCGCGCCCGAAACGGAAATTGATCGTGATCGCCTCGCGCGCCGTCTTCGATCTCATCCCCGCCGACCTCGACGAATACGAGCGCGGCGCGTTGTGGAAGTATTTACGCCACGAGTGCGGCCGGACAACGCTCTGGGAGGGCGAGATCGAGGGGCATCGCGTGCGCGTCCGCACACTCTGCGAGGGTTGATGTTGCAGGTCGAAGCGTCTAACGGGCAGGAAAGCCCCGCGCTGCTCATCAGGCGGGGCTTTCGTGCGTGGATTGAAGTGTTGATGATCGTTACTGCTTGACGAAGACGCGCTTGGTTTTCTGCATGCCCTGTTCGCCGCTGAAGGTCAACTCGATAGTCAAGGTTTTGCCGTCGGCGGCGAGCGTCCACTTGCGTGTGGCCGAAACTTCGTCGGCGCCGTTCGGGCCTTCGAGCGTGGCCGTCTCGCTCACTTCCAACGACGTGCCGTCCGCCGACCACTTGGCGGTGCGCTTGCCTTTGCCCATCGCGCCTCGCTGGCCTTGCGGGGCGAAGTCGGTCTCTTTGCCGTCGGCGGTGTAGCTGTCTTTCACGACGCGCTCGCCCTGCGGCGTGGTGATCTTAGTCTCCAACTCGATCTTGTCGCCGGTCTGGACGACGGTCATGGTCTGCTCCACGGTGGGGGGCACACCTTCGCTCTTGGTTTTGTCCATCACCCACTTGCCGCTGAAGTCGGCCTTCGCCGCCGCCGCTGCGACGACCAAACTCAAAGCGACGAACGCCACGGCGACGCTGCCTGCTGCGATCTTGCGTTTCATATAACTAACTCTCCTTTTCGCGGGGTCAAATCTGAATTTGCGGGAACTGCGCCCGGTAATACGCGGGGCATCGAAAATCGTTTCGCCGCGCGGACACAAAATCGCGCGCCTGTCGTCAAGAAAGCGGAAGGACGGAGCACAGGGAAGGCGCGCGGGCGGGCGCGACGCTCTCACCTCTCTCAGTCGAGGCGCGCTGACAGGGGACATAAGCGCGGCGGCGCGCGCGAGTCGCAGAGCGCGCCTCGGCCGCGCGAATGATCTGGCTGACGGCGCGCGTTGACACACGGGGGCGCGCGCTCCGATCCGGTGTACGTGATCGAAG
>DASQNL010000587.1:0-3933 GCA_035644995.1 Pyrinomonadaceae bacterium
AGTTCGGCGGCAATTATGGCGCGAAGTGGGTTTTCGCACATCGCGTTCTAAAACCGACAGCGTAAAAGTAGACCGTGCATTGTTAGAACGCTTGATGGATGCGCTTTGCTATGCGGCTTGAATGGATAAAGTCGAGCTAAGAAGCTGTGTGAAAAGTAACGTTGCTGTTGTCCCGAAGGGACAATTGATCATAGCCCGGCCATTGATGGCCGGGGAGAGTTGATGTGTCTTTATACTTGAGTCCCGGAGGGATGATTGAATCGTGATGTACATTCAATCGTCCCTCCGGGACTCACTCATTATTCTTCAACTCATTCCCGGCACTCAAGTGCCGGGCTATTATCAATCGTCCCTGACGGGACTCGTTCAAACAGCTTCTAAGGTTTTGTGCGCCGCCCTTAACCGGCGCAAGTCTTCGATTTATTCAGGATAGACTTCCCGCCCGCCCCGGTTCGTTCGCATATAAATTCAAAAAGTTGGAGAAATGAACGTCTGAAATCTGAGATTTCGTAGTTTTGCGCGCGGCAAACGGCCGCCGCAGCGTCCGCCGGCATCTCGAAGCGCCCGGTTAAGTGTTGGAGAAGGCTCCGGTTAGGGGTGCGGAGCGGAGCGGTGTGCGCCTCTGGTATCTAAGTTGCAGACTTCCTATCGCCAAGAAATTCTTTTTAGGCGTAATGGTGAAACAGTGGAGACGCGGCGACAAGGTTCAAAGCGCAAATTGCTCGCATCATTTCATGACTTTAGACTTACTAAGGAGCGAAGTATGATCCAGAAAATTAAGTTTTTGCCGTCTATCCTCGCCCTGCTTCTGTGCCTGACGGGTCTCGCGTTCGGGCAAGAGCAGAGGGGTTCGATAGAAGGCACGATCACTGATCCTTCGGGCGCTGCGGTGCCCGGCGTGACGGTGACCGTCACCAGCCGCGGGAGAACCGAAGGCGCGCGCCCTGACGCGACCATCGGCTTTAACCGCACGGTGACGACGGACGACAGCGGCTTCTTCCGCATGACGGAAGTGCCCCCCGGCTTCTATTCCGTGACGACGACCGCCGTTTCCGGCTTCAGCGCGGCCACCAACCCCAGCGTTGAAGTCGTGTTGGGTAAAACGACCCCGGTCAACATTGCCCTGCAAACCGGCAGTGTGTCCGAAACCGTCACTGTCACGTCGGATGCCGTCGCCATCGACCCGACCGACAATAAGATTCAGACCAATATCACGGCGCAGGTGGCCGAGTTGCTGCCCAAAGGCACCAACTTCACCAGCTTGCTGCAAGTCGCCCCGGCGGTTCGCAACGAACCGGCCAGCGGCGGTTTCCAGATTGACGGCGCCTCCGGTTCGGAGAACACCTTCATCATCGACGGTCAGGAAGTGACCAACTTCCGCACCGGCACGCTGAACACGAACAACAACATTCCGTTCCAGTTCGTGCAAGAGGTTCAGATTAAGACCTCCGGCTTCGAGGCCGAATTCGGCGGCGCCACGGGCGGCGTGATCAACGTCGTGACCAAGGGCGGCAGCAACGAGTGGCATGGCGAATTCGGCGCGCAGTTCCGTCCGTCGGAGTTGCAGGCCGGCCCGCGCCGCTTCCTGTTCAACTTCCCGGCCACCACGGCCAGCCCGCTCGGCGTCGGACAGTACGTCCAGCCGCGCAAAGACAGCGGCACGGACTTCTTCCCGTTCGCGACCCTCTCCGGCCCCGTCGTGCGCGACAGAATTTACTTCCTGACGAGCTACGTGCCGCAGTTCTTGAATTCGAATCGCGACGCGACGTTCACGAACCCGGCCACCGGCGCGACCGTCGCGACCGGCCGCTACATCCAGAATCAGCGCAGAGAGTACCTGTTCACGCGCGTTGACGCGAACATCATGGACAACCTGCGTTTCCAGACTTCCTACACGTACAACCCGATTGCCGTGCGCGGCATTCCGCCGACCTTCGCCGGCCAGTTGACGACGCTTGAGCCTTCGCTCAAGTTCCCGAGCGGCGAAGTGCGCACCGGCCCCCAGTTCTTGAATCAGCAGGGCGGTCGTCAGAACTCGCAGAACGTGACGGGTGGTTTCACCTACACGCCGACCAACAGCCTGGTGATCAATGCGCGCGGCGGCTACAGCTTCTTGAACGAGAAACTGACCTCCTACGGCGTGCCTTCGCCCGTCGGCATCACCCGCTTCGTTTGCAGCACCAACGTCGTCGGCACGATTCCCGCCGAAGCCGGTTGCCAGCCCGGAACGGACAACTTCCCGACCTTCGGCGCGCTCCTGTTCGACGTTTCGCGTCGCCGCACGTTTGACGCCGATGCCAGCTACCTCGTGAGCAACTTCGGCGGTCGCCACCAGTTCAAGGGCGGCTACCAGCTCAACAGCCTCGGCAACAACGTGCTGTTCCGCAACGTGGACACGGTCACGATTCAGTATGGCCGCACCATCAACCAGCTCTCCGGCGTTTCGTCGGCCACGCTGGTTCCGACGCCGGCCGGCCCCAATGGCCCCATCGGCGCGGGCGTGCTCCAACGCTTCAGCCGCGCGGGCAGCGCGGGCAGCACCAACAACGCGCTGTTCATCCAGGATAGCTGGCAGCCGTTCAACCGCCTGACGCTCAATATCGGCCTCCGCGCCGAGAAAGAAGAGGCTCCGAGCTTCACGCCCGGCAACCCGAGCATCCAGTTCGGCTACGGCGATAAATTGGCTCCGCGCCTCGGCGCCGCCTTCGACCTGTTCGGCGACGGCAAGACCAAAATCTTCGGCAGCTTCGGTCGGTTCTACGACCGCTTCAAATATGAACTGCCCCGCGGTTCGTTCGGCGGCGAGTTCTTCCGTCGCGATCACTTTGAAGTGTTTTCCGGACAGGGCAACTTCCAGGCTTTCCCGCCGTCGAGAATCATCGGCACCAATCCCGACCCGGCGGGCGGCGTCTGCCCGATCCCGAACAGCACCGGCCTCAGCCGTTGCCAGGCCGACTTCCGTATCCCGTCGAACATCGGCCTCGGTCTTGAGTTCGGCGCAATCGACCCCGACATCAAGCCCTTCCGTCAAAGCGAAATGACGTTTGGCGCGGAGCGCGACTTGGGCGGCGGTTACCTCTTCAGCGGTCGTTACACGCACAAGCAGGTTGACCGCGCCGTCGAGGACATCGGCTTCCTGAACAATCAAGGCAGCGAAGCCTACGTCATCGGTAACCCCGGTGAAGGGCTGTCTGCGCAGATCTCTAAGGACTTCGGTTTCTTGCCGCTTAAAGCCGTGCGCGAGTACGATGCGATGGAGCTTCGTATCGACAAACGCTTCACGCGTCGCTACTACTTCAACGCCAGCTACACGCTGAGCCGCTTGTTCGGTAACTACTCCGGTCTGGCGAGTTCGGACGAAAACACGCCCGGCACGGGGCCTAACTCCGGCGGTCGTACCAGCCCGAACGTCAACCGTAACTTCGACCTGCCCTTCATCGGCTTCACCGCCGAAGGCCGGCCGGACGACGGACGCTTGCCGACGGATCGTCCGCACGTGGTCAAGTTCTACGGCGCGTACACGCTGGACTACAATGAGCAGCTTGGCTTGGGCGCGGGCAACAGCACCGAGTTCTCGATCTTCACCGAAGCCCGGAGCGGAACGCCCGTTACCACGCGCTTCAACTTCTACGGCATCAACACCACCACCTTGACTCGCCGCGGCGACCTGGGACGCACTGCTGCGTTTACGCAAACCGATTTGGGTCTGCGTCACAAGTATCGTTTCGGTAGCAACGAGCGTCTCACGATGGTGTTCGACCTCGATGTCATCAACGTCTTCAACGAAAGCAACGAGTTGAGCCGCTTCGAGGTCTACAACCCCGTGGCGGTGCTCGGCGAAAACATCGGGCTTTCCTCCGACGAGGCCGAGGCTATCGTGGCTTTCCAGAAACAGTCTACGTCTCAGGCGATTCTCGCGTACCTCAACAGGCC
>DASQNL010000588.1:0-2518 GCA_035644995.1 Pyrinomonadaceae bacterium
TCGTGCCGTAGGCGTTCGTCTGGTTCGAGCCGATGCCGCGCGTCTCGTTGGAGTTGGGCAGTTCGACGCCGAAGCGGAAGCCGAGCGAGGGGGCGCGGCGCGTCTCGTTGCGCAGTTTGATCTTGGTCGAAAGACGGAAATCGCCCGTATCGTTTGTCGAATCGGGGCGCGAGAAGTCGCGCCGGATAGCCGGGTTCGGAGTCGCCGAGTTGATGCTCAGGAAGTTTTGCAGCACGCCGTCAATCTGAAACTCGACGTTCGGCGAAAGCCCTATGTTGATGCCGACGACGCCGACGCGCGTGAGATCGCCGCGCAGTCCGGAGAGCGGAAACTTCGCGTCCTGCATGAACTCGATTCCGGCTTCGATGCGCGCCGAACCGGGCGGGATGATGTCAACGTCTTCCGTGATGAGCGGGCGTTGTTGCGCCGGAACGGAGACGAGGCACGCGAAGGTGAACACAATCGCGCCGTAAAGACGTATAAAGTTGAAGCGGCGAAGCGGCATAAGCATTTTAAGAGACGGCGGCGACGGGCGAACAGACGCGCAAACTGGCGTGCAAACTATTATGACCGTGCAAACTGTTAGGACATTGCGGCGCGGCGACGTGCTTTTCAGAGCCTGGACTCGCGCGTCAAACCGCACACAGGGCGGATTGTAGTGGCAACGTTTGCGGAGCGTCAATGCCCGGCCTCGCGGTCGTACAAAAATTTGGAAGAAACGGCGCGTTCGCTTCGTCTAAGTGGCGTGGGCTTTGCGAACGCAGCGGGGATGGGGATGGAGTTAACGGCGGTGACTGATGAGCGTCAGGCTAACGCGCGCGTGGTGGAATCCTGCCAGCAGGGCGACCGCGAAGCCTTCCGCCAACTCTTCGAGACGCACAAGGACAAAGTTTATTCCATCGCGCTCTATTTTTTCGGCGGCGATGCGGCGCTCGCCTCCGACATCACCCAGCAGGTGTTCCTCAAACTCTTCACGCGCATCTCGCAGTTTCGCCACCAGTCGGAGTTCACCACGTGGCTCTATCGCCTGACGACCAACACCTGCATTGACGAGCAGCGACGAAGGCGGCGCTTCAGCCCGTTCGACGAAACTCCTACGGGAGCGACGCCGACGCGTACCGCGATACCCGCTGCCGAGGCGCGCTTCATGCGACTTGAAATCGCAGATTCGGTGCGCGATGCTATCGCGACGCTCAAGCCGAAACTGCGCATCGCGATCCTGCTCAAATATTTCGAGGAGCTTTCTTACGAAGAGATCGCACAGGTTCTCAATTGTTCGAAGGGGACGGTGGCCTCGCGCCTTAATCGCGGCCATCGCATACTCGCGCAGCGGCTCGGCCACCTGCGCGCAAACGTTTTAAGCGGAGACTGAGAAGTAAAGATGTTCGGCCAGCAGCACGTCAGCAAGCAACTCTCGACATACGCGCACGGCGAACTGCCGGCGCAGGACGCGGCGCGCGTCGCCGCGCACCTCGGCGCGTGCGCGCGTTGCCGCACGGAGTTTGAAGAGATCAGTTACGGCATACGCCTCGCGGAAAGTTTAACCACGCACGCCGCGCCCGATTCCCTCTGGGACAACATCGAAGCCGCGCTCGCGCAGGAAGCGTTCAAGCAAAATCAGGCGGAGCGCGCGAAGCATGAAGGCGCGCGGGAAAATAATGTGCGCGGCGGTTGGCTCGCAGGCTGGCGCTCCGGCAGACACAGCGACTCGTTCGGCGGTTGGCTCAGCGGTTGGCGTCCGGCGCTCGCGGCGAGTTTCGTCTTACTGTTGATGCTCGGCGCGGGCGGCGCGTGGTTCTACCTGCGACAGACGCGCACGAGTTGGGAAGTGGCGCGGCTGGCGGGCGCGCCTTCGATTGACGCCGACCGCATGGGTTCGCGCGGTCGGCTCGGCGTCGGCGAGTGGTTAGAGACGGACGCCAACTCGCGCGCGCAGATCAAGGTCGCGGACATCGGGCAGGTGGAAGTCGATCCGCAGACGCGCATACGCCTCGTCGAGACGGGTCTCACGGAGCACCGCCTGGAACTGGCGCGCGGACGCATGCACGCCGTCATCTACGCGCCGCCGCGCCTCTTCTTCGTTGACACGCCTTCGGCCGTCGCCGCCGACCTCGGGTGCGCCTACACGCTCGAAGTTGACGACGCGGGAAGAAGCGTCCTGCACGTCACGGCGGGTTGGGTGGCCTTTGAAACGACGGAGCGCGAGTCGGTGGTTCCGGCGGGAGCGTCCTGCCTGACGCAGCCGGGCGTGGGGCCGGGCACGCCCTTCTTTGAAGACGCCTCGCAACTCTTCCGCGACGCCCTCGCGCGCTTCGACTTCGCGCACGGCGGCGGCGATGCCCTGCGCGCCGTCATCGCCGAAGCCCGCCCGCGCGACACGCTCACGCTCTGGCATCTGCTCGCGCGCGTCGAAGGCGACGAACGCGAGCGCGTCTACGAACGCCTCGCCGCGCTCGCGCCCCCGCCCGCGAGCGTCACGCGCCACGGCATCATGCTGCTCGACCCGGCCATGCTCTAC
>DASQNL010000589.1:0-3351 GCA_035644995.1 Pyrinomonadaceae bacterium
GACACCTTGCATTCCGGAATCTCCGTCTGACGATAACCGTCTCTATTAAATATTCGATCTTAGAATCTGTTTGAAAAGTAGCTCTGTTGTCCCGGAGGGACAATTGATGATAGCCCGGCAATTTATGGCCGGGGATCGTAAACGTGCCTTTTACATTGAGTCCCGGAGGGACGATTGAATGTTCATCTCTATTCAATCGTCCCCACGGAACTCACACATTGTCTTTCAACTTATCCCCGGCGCTAAAGCGCCGGGCTATTACCAATCGTCCCTGACGGGACTCGTTCAAACAGCTTCTTAAAAAATGAACTTCAATTGCGCGAACAGTGAAAACAGAGGCTTGCTCGGATCGATGCTCGTCCCGTCGGAGGCGCAGTAATCGGCCACGTTGGGCGGGCAGTTGCGCGTCTCGTCCGTGTA
Source organism: Pyrinomonadaceae bacterium (assembly GCA_035644995.1). Taxonomy (GTDB): domain Bacteria; phylum Acidobacteriota; class Blastocatellia; order Pyrinomonadales; family Pyrinomonadaceae; genus JAIVJZ01. The sequence continues at coordinate 421 of DASQNL010000589.1, forward strand.
GATGTCGCGGAAGCCGCGCCCCGGCACGAGGGTGGACGCGCCGAACGTCATCGTGATGTTGTTGATGAGCAGCGGGCGGTAGGCGACGCCGAGGCTGTAGTCCTGACCGATGCCGTGGCGGATGTTGGGCTGGAACAAGATTTGTCTGAGCGGCTCGGTGTGGTGGAAGCGCAGGAAGTTGGCGTTGAAGATGGCTTTGATACGCTGCGTGACTTCCACGTCCGCGCCCGCGTTGAAGATCATGATGCCGGGGTTGACGAAATTGGCCTGCCCCTGCGTCTTGCTGCTGCGAAGCGAGGGCAGCAGGCTGTTCGGCTCGACGAGCGAAACGCCCGTCTGCGTCAGACGGATGCCCTGCCGGTTCCAGAAAGAGAACTGCCCGCCCGCGAAATTCGGATCGTCGAGGATGGAATCGAAGCCGCTGGCTTGCGAGTCGAACGGGTTCTTGTCGCCCTGCGCGAAGAAGCCGGAAGTCTTGAAGCGGATGTAGTCTTTGTCGTAGCTCAGTTCGAGCGCGGCCATCTGGCTGCGGATGTTCGTGGGGCGTCCGGCTATGGGGTTATGGGAATCACGGCCGAGGGCGAGATAGTAGGCATGCGAGAGATTGAAGCGGCCGAGCAGCCCGTCGCCGAGGTGGCCGTCGCCGCTGAAGCCGAGATAGCCGACCTTGACGCTGTGCGGCCGCACGTCGCCGACGAGCGCGGGGCGCACCTGAAAGCCGTTGCGGTCGAACTTGCGCGAGGGGCGGTCGTCGTTGAAGAGGAAACTGATCTGCGCCGTGTAGCCTTTGCGGCCGAAGTCCTGCCGGTAGAGGTTGGCGATGTAGACGTTTTGACGGCGCGTGTCGAAGCGGTTGAGGCCGCTGTTGGTGTCCTTCTCCAGTTGGGAAAAGTAAGCGGCGTTGAATTGATACTGGTTGTTGGCGAAGCCGCCGAAGAGACGCGCGCCGAGGTTGTTGTCGGAATAGACGAAGCCGCGAAAGTCCGAGACGAAGGGCTGAATGCCTGCGCGCACGGAGACGAAATCGAAGTTGGCGTTCACGTCTTCGAGTTTCACTTCGGCGAAGGCCTCTTCGAGCGAGATGTGCGTGTCGGTGCGGTTCGTGCCGCGCCGCGGGTCGATGTTGACGACGCCCTGCTCGCGCGCGTTGACGTAGTTGGGCAGGCTGATGGTGGGCGAGATTTTGATCGCCCAGTTGCGCGGCTTGAAGGTGGTCGAGCCGCTGAACATCTCGAACGAGAACTGCATGACGTGGTTGGCGACGAGGGTTTCGGGGCGTCCGAAAAACTCCGCGCTGCCGGGGCGCGCGCTGCTCACGTCGGTCGGCTTCGGCGTGCGGTTGAGTTCGATGGTGGTCGTGTCCACGCCCGAAAGGATCATAAACACGCTCTGGCCGAAGATGGGGAAGTCGCCCTTGAGCAGGTTTTGATTATAAGGGTCGTACCACTTGCCGCGCTTGAAGGGAATGTCGCGGCCGCGCGCGCCCCGGTCGCCGTAGCGGTCGTATTCGGGGAAGTTGATGCGCCAGCGGTCGCGCATCTCGGCGCGGTCGGGCAGGGAGGGCGGGCGTGATTCGATGTTGCCGCCCCCGGCGTATCCGGCGGGACGTTCGTTCGCCGTCGGGTCAACGAACGGCTCCGGCTGCTTCGTTTCCTTGAGCGGCTTCATTTCAACTTCGACGGGGCTTTCCCGGCCGGGTTCGACGATGATGTTCTCGCGGTCGAAGCGAACCGAGCCGGGCGCATCGACGAGGATACGGTAGGCGCCCGCGCGGAGTTTGAAAGCGAAGCTGCCGTCGGCGGCCGTGCGCGTCGTCGAGCGATTGCTCGTCACCTGATTGATCGCTATGACGGTTGCCCCGGCGAGCGGCGTCTTGGCCGCGCCGCGGACGAAGCCCGTGATCCGCCCGTGCTGTTGAGCGCGAGCCTGCGGCGGGAAAACTGAGAGCAGGGAGACGACGATGAGCCATCTCGCCACAAAGCGCGCGTGTCGAGGAGTTGGAGACATGTAGACGTTAATAAAATACGGAGGTCGCCGGAAGCGACCTCGTGCGCGTAGTGCCTGAGCGAAAATTTAGGATGACGGAAATTAACCGCTGGTTTTTTGCGACCGCATTGAAGCAAGATTCAAAAAAGCGTTGGGCTGTTTTTGTAGCACAGTCGTCGCCGGCTGGCAAAGGAATTCTTCCCGCGCGCGGAGAGACAACTTCTTTCGCGCATGATTTTTGCGCCCGCCTCCGCCGCGCTATAAATTCGACTTGACGGGACAAGGTTTAATGCTAAATTGTAGCCGCTCCGGTTAGTATCCCAACGCCGCACAGCGCGTCGCCGGTCTCTGCCAGATAGCATTCGTATCGCAATTCATCCGTGGCCTGCTTCTATGTCTAAACATCAATCAACGTTTGCCCGACGCCTCCTGCTGCCGCTTTGCTTCGCCCTGTGCGCCCTCGCGCTCCTCTCTCACGCGAACCGCGTTTCGCGGGCGCAGGCGACGCGCCCCATTCTCATCAGTGAAGCCAACTCGACGCGCGCCGTCGCCCTCGAATCCGTCACGCGCCTCCAGGAGCCTTTCACGCGCGACGCGTCACACTCCATCGGCGCGGATCGCCGCACACGCGTCCAACTCTTCGTCTTGAATCTCGAACGCGGCGCGGACGCCTCCGCCCTCACGGCAGACGCCGAAGACGCCGCCCGTCGCCTCTACCCACTGGCGGTGGAAAACGTCGCCGTCGTGCCCGGCCAGGAGTGGATGCACTCGGTCACGGTGCGCCTGCACGAAGAGATGGGCGACCTCGGCGACGTGCTGGTGCGCGTGCGTCATGGCAATGTCGCCAGCAATCGCGTGCGCCTCGGCATCGGACACATCGGCGGCGGATTGCCGGATGACGCGGGCGCAACCCCGACGGCCGCGCCGCCCGCCACCGCCGCGACG
>DASQNL010000590.1:0-4839 GCA_035644995.1 Pyrinomonadaceae bacterium
GAAACCGCTTCTCGCACCCGACGCAAAAACGGCGACTCGTCCACACGCGCCAACGCACGCGCGCCACCCGCTCGCCGCACTCAGCGCAAAAATTCGGCTGATACATGATTTCGGAAATTCTCCCGCCTGGAGAGGGCGCGCCGCCGCTACCGCCGCCTTCGTCGGTTAAGAAGGCGCGCCGCTATCAAGAGACCGGGCGGGTTCGAGTGGGCTTCGAGGCGTGCGCGGGCGTGAGCGATAAGGAGACGCACGCGCGCATCGCCGGGTGCGGCGGATTATTGTCGAAGGGCGTGGCCGCGCGCAAGGAATTTCTACGCGCGCGCGGAAATGTTCCCCTTACAATGTTTCCCTTACAATGTTCCCCTTCACCAAGCGTCGCTCCGTTCGTTCAAAGCAACGCCCCCGTTCGTTTCATCCACTGTTGAACGTTGCACGTGCAACACAGACATGCTATAGTCGTCCTTACTCCCGAACGATTGAGAATGCCCTTCGAGCGGCGTGCTCCCTGAGGGTTGCGTCCTCGCTCGTCGTGCTCCCGCCACCAGTTCGCTTTCAGGTTCGCAACCGATGGGTTTGAAACTTTATTGCAATCGCTACGCGCACTTCAAAGACGCGCTCGTGTGTTCGGTCAATTGCCTGTATCGCACGCGTTGTCAGGATTTCGCGCTCTTTTACGACGAGCACCGGGAGTCGGTGGACACGCTCGTCGGGGATTATTACGCCGGTCGGCGCGCGCACGAGGAGAGAGTCGCGCCGCCAGTTGCCACGTCGCGCTCGCTGCCCGTCGTGCCGGTCGCGCGTCCCATCGCGACCGCCGTGGACATGCGCGAGTTGATACGTTTGGAGGTTAAGCAAGAGATGGCCGAAGCCGCATACATCTGGATTGACAAGGAAGGCCGCGCGGAATTGCTGGGGCAGGATGAGGTTTTGCGCCGCGCCTCGCGCGGGACGAAACCGCAGACCATCTACAAAGTCGCGCAGGAGATGGAACTCAAATTCCAACTCGTGCCGCGCAAGCGCATCGAGCGCGCGCGCCGCCTCGCCGAAGTCGAAGAGGAGCGCGCCGTGGCGCGCCGCACGCGCCGCACGACGGCCAGAACCGCCGCCCCGCAGGCGTTCGACGAACTCGACGAGGAGACTCCGGCGGCGTTGCCCGTCGCCGCCGGAAACGCCGCCGCGCGCCGCCCGCGTCGCCGCACGCTCAAAGCCGTCAGCTAACCCTCGCGCCCGTCGCCGCCGCCGCCGCCGCGTTGCCTCGCGAGCGCGCCTCGTCCGGCGCGTGCGAAGCAACGCGCCCCACGCTCCGAGCACCAAACAAGTCTCGCCCGTAACCGCCTCGAAGGCGGCCACGGTGCGAGACTTGTTTGCTATTTCGGAGGCTTTTAGTACCTGTCCTCCGCGCCCGTCCACCGTGCCGTCAGGGGCGCGCGAAAAGCCGCGCCGCTTGCAAACGCGGGCGCGCCTTTGCATACTGGCAGGCGATAATTTATGCCCCGTGCGATTTCTGAAGCGATGACTGATCAACGTTTTTTCCGCCGCCCTCTTGTGCCGAACATTTGCCGCGCACTCGCCGCTCTCATCCTCTGCGCTTTAACGGCCGCGCCCGCCTTCGCGCAGGACGACGATGAGCGGGTCACGGTCGAATCGAACCTCATCCGCCTCAACGTCGGCGTCGCCGACGCCAGAGGCCGCGCCGTCACCAACTTGACGCGCACCGACTTCTCCGTCTTCGAGGACGGCGTGCCGCAAACCATTCTCAACTTCGAGACGACCGAGCAGCCTTTCAGTCTTGTCCTGCTGCTCGACATGTCCGGCTCCACCCTCAGTTTCCGCACGCAACTCAAACAGGCGGCCATGCGTTTCATCGACGCGCTCTCGCCCGCCGACCGCGTCTCGGTCGTCTCCTTCTGGACGGAGATGAAGGAGCAGAAAAGAACGGTCAAGCCGGTTGACCACATCGAGACCCTCACCGGCTTCACCAACCGCCGCTCGCAGATCGCCTTCGCCATCGAACAAGCGCGCGGCGGCGGCGACACCAATCTCTACAAAGCTCTGCGCCACGCCCTCACCGCGCTCCGCGGAGAAGGCGCGCGCCGCAAGGCCATCGTCGTTCTCACCGACGGCATCGACAGCGACGTGCGCAAACAGGATCGCGCCGCCTCAAGCGCGGCCACGACCGCCGAGGAAGCGATCAGTTCCATCAAGCCTGACGCGAACCCGACGCTGGCCGCCGTGCTCAACGCGGCTGATGCACAGGGCGTCACCATCTACCCGCTCGCGCTTCCCTCCGGCAACCTCAAGCGCATCACCGACCGCGCCACCTTGAGCATCACGCCGAACAAAGGCGCGCCGCCCGAAGAGATGAAGCGGCTCACGCAGCCCACGCCCCAGCAGGCCGCCATCTACGCCTCCGCCCGCGCCCGCCTCGACACGCTCGCCGCGCGCACCGGCGGTCGTCTGCACGAGATCAATCGTCTCGAAGACATGGCGCGCATCTACGCCGAAGTCGCCGCCGAGATGCGCACGCTCTACACCATCGCCTATCAATCCGCCGGCTCGCGCCCGCGCGACGGCCAATGGCGCGCCATCCAAATTCAGGTGGCGCGCCCCGAATTGATCGCACGCACGCGCCCCGGCTACTACGCCCGTTGAGGCTCGCGGAAACGCGAAATAACCACGCCCTCCGCGCCCCTCTCGCGCCGCCCGACGCCGCTTGACACCCGCGAGAGCCTTTCCGTATATTCGTCCGTAACGTTTCAACCCCTTTAGGCACCCGTAGCTCAGTTGGATAGAGTACATGACTACGAATCATGGGGTCGCAAGTTCGAATCTTGCCGGGTGCACCATCAAATTCAAGTAGAGACGGGCAGCCCACCGGCTGCCCGTCTCTACTTTGTGCGCCTCTCGTTGCGCCGACATCGCGCCGTTGAAGACAAAGACAGTGAGCCGATCAAGACAAACGCCGGAATCGATTCAGTCCGATTTTGATCGGATCGCTTTGCTCGACGGCGAACGGTGGGATCATAACGCGCATTATCACGGATATTTGATCAGCCGGATTCCGGCGCGATGCCGACAGGCGCTTGAGATCGGGTGCGGCACGGGGACATTCTCTCGATTGCTCGCCGGGCGTGCCGAAAGAGTTCTCGCCATCGACTTATCCGCGCAGATGATTCGCCTCGCACGGGAACGCTCAAAACGTTATCCGAACATCGAGTTCGTCATGGGTGATGCGATGACATATGATCTCCCGGATGAGCAATTCGATTGCATAGCGACGCTGACGACGATTCATCACTTGCCGTTGGAGACCATTCTGAGAAGAATAAGCAGGGCTTTGAAACCCGGCGGCACGTTCGTTTGTCTCGACCTGTATCAACGCTCCGACTTGAGCGACCTGCTTTTCGACGGCGTTGCTTATCCGGCGAGTTTATTTCTCGCGTTGGTCAAAAACGGGAAGCCGCGCCCATCGAGGGAAATGCGTGAAGCGTATGCCGGGCACGGGAAAACAGACACGTATCTCGCGTTGCCGCGGATCAGGCAGGTGTGCGCCGACATCCTGCCGGGCGCGCTGGTGAGCAGACACCTGTTCTGGCGATACTCCATCATTTGGAAAAAAGAGATCGGCGCGCCGGCGTAATACAAGTTCGCTCTCACGACCGAACACCGCTTGAGGCGCGCATCGGCGCGGCTCGCACGCGCCAATCCCGCCGTTGGCGGCATCGCTCACAGTTGAAGGGCGTTAGCGACGGGAGCGCGTTCGACGCCTGACGGAGAGATAAATTGCGCCGGATCACACACGCAACTTTGGTCTGCTTATTATGCTTCTTGGCGGCGGGCGTTGCCGCGCCGCAAACCAATCTCACGCAACGGCAATATGAAGAGGACTTCGATTATCTCTGGCGGAGCATCTCGGACGACTACGCTTACTTCGATCAAAAGCAGACCGATTGGAACAAGGTGCGGGAGATATATCGTCCCCGAATTATTGCGGTGAAGACGCGCGGCGAGTTCGTCGCGTTATTGGAGTCCGTGCTGGAAGAACTCTACGACTTTCACACGCATCTGAACACGAACACGGCAGCCTCGCCGCGTCTAGTGCCGTCGGGCGCGGACGTGTGGGCGGAATGGATCGGCGGCAGGGCTGTCGTCACCGAGGTCAGACCCGCATCGGCCGCTGAAAAAGCAGGGATGAGAATAGGCATGCAGGTTGTTTCCATCAACGGCATTGCGGTTGACGAGGCTGTGCGACGGCGCATGCCCAAATCCCTGCGTGTGAGCGAGGTGGCAGCCCGGAACTGGACGCTCGGAATCCTGCTGGCGGGGCGACGTAACGAGAAAAGAAGCATCGAGGTGCTCAGCCGGGGGCAGCGCGCGACGCTCTCACCGGATAGCCCGTTGGCGGGCGAATCGGTTGAGAAAAAACCGTTACTTGAGTACCGCCGACTCGAAAAGGACGTGGGCTACATCAGGCTCAACAACTCTCTCGGCGACACGGATTTAATCAAGCAGTTTGATCTGGCGTTGGCCGAACTGCGGAAGACGCGCGGGTTGGTGCTCGATCTGCGCGACACGCCGAGCGGCGGCAACACAACCGTCGCCCGTGGCATGATGGGCAGGTTCATCAGCCGCGACCTGCCTTACCAGAAGCACGCCATTCCGGCGGAGGAGCGTCGGTATGGCACGAAGCGGAGTTGGACCGAGTTGGCGTCGCCGAGGGGAGAGTTTATCTATCGCGCGCCGGTGGTGGTCTTGGTAAATCATTGGACTGGCAGCATGGGCGAAGGAATCGCCATCGGCATGGATGGAATGAAGAGGGCGACCGTGGTCGGAACCGAG
>DASQNL010000591.1:0-2918 GCA_035644995.1 Pyrinomonadaceae bacterium
CGCTTCCCTTATTCATCCCTCATCCCTCCGCCCTCATCCCTCGAAAAAGTTACGGCCGGCATGTGCGCGCACGCCGGCCGTAACGTGAGCAGGCCATATGGTAAGGGGAAAGGAGAACACCCCTTTACCCCATGCCTGCAAGCTCATGGTTGTCTCCAGCGGGAAACCGCCGGAGAGTCCTATTTTGTTTCGGAGAGCGCGGCGATGTAGCAGCCGTTGGCCGTGGCCGTGAGCGGGTCTTTCGCCATGCGCACGTCGGAGATTTCAATGGGGAACTCGCCGCCCGCGCGCAGCATGCCCTCGAACTTCTGGAGGAAGCCGGTCGGCTTCGCCGTGCCGCCCGCCAGCACGATGGGCATCGGGCGGTCGATCTTCGGCAGTTGGCTCGACGCGCGAAACTCCGCCCGCAGCCGCTCGATCAAAGTCTGCATCACGTCTTCGTAGTAGATGTGCAGCGCGCGTTCGAGATCGGTCTTGGGCTGGCGCGAGAGGTCGAGGCTTTCCTCTTTCTCGATCCGCACCTTGGTGCTGTTGCCCTCGCCCAAGACTTCCGTCACGTTGCGGTCGATGTAGTCGCCGCCCTTCGGGATGCTGAAAGTGATCATCGGCATGGACATGAACGACACCGAGACGTTGCACATGCCGCCGCCGAAGCTGATCCCGATGCCCGTGAAATTTTCCTCCTGCAACTCGGAGAAAACGACGGCCTGCCCCTCGTTGATCGAGCGCGCGTTGTAGCCGAGCGTCTGCAAGAAATTGCGCAGCATCGCTTCGTGATAGACGAGTTTGCCGTTGACGCCCTCGCCCTTGCCCGGCACGCTGAAATAGAGCATCTCTTTGCCGCGACCGCGCGGCACGAGCCGCTGGATGATGAGCTGCATGATGTGGTTGCTCATCTCCTCCTGCGCGTTCAAGAGGCCGTCGCGCATCGGGCGGCGCGCTTCGACGTTGAGGAAGCTGGCGAAGAAATTCGAATCGTTGCCGTAGACGTACAGGTTCTTGCAGTTGCGCTCGTAGACCATGTTCTTGTGCTTGAGCACGTTCTCGGCCATCTCCGAACTGGGGACGGCGACGAAGGCGTTCAACTGCGTGCGCGTGTCTTTTTGCGCCGAGCCGTCGGCCATCACGATGCGGCTCGTACCGATGTCGAGGCCGACCGCGCCGGTCTTAACGTTGGAGGCTTCGTGCTTCGGGGCTTCAACTTTATTCGCGTTGACCTGATTCCTGTCTTCCATTTTCGTTTCTCCTTTTGGTGATCGAGACGCGCGCCTAGGCGTATCTCTTGTGGTTTCCGCCGCGAGCGAGTCGCGGGCGGTCGGGCGCAGATTTAAGACAGCGTGTGTGTGAGGGGGTCGAGCAACCCCCGGTCGTTTAAGTTTGCCGCGCGTTCGGGCGCGACGCGGGCGTGGGCAGGGAATCGTTTGCCTGCCGACTCGCTTCAGCCTCCGCGGGATGCGTGGTGCGGAGTCGCAAGGTCTGGTTCATCTCTGCCTGATAGCGTTCGCGCATGCGGCGACGCATCTCTTCGGGCGTAACGTTCAATCCTTCGGCGCGGCGGCGAAACTCTTCTTCGGCGAGCTTCACGCCCGACCACACATCGCCGCCGAGCTTATCCATAATCTCTTCGTCGTAGGTGAAACCGAACTCGCTGACGCTCGCGGGCGCGACCTTGTACTTGTCCGACAGGCCGAAGGCTTCGAAGGGGAAGTTGCGCGCCCAATCGTGGTGGTAGCAGATGAGCATGTTCGAGGGGTTGACGGAGACGAGGCCGTGCGTGACGCAGCCGGCGTCGCTGATGTTGTAACGGCTGCGCAAGACCTGCGTGAGCAGCCGCCCCGCGACAAGCTGCGCTTCGGTCAACTGCTCGTCGAGCGAATCGGACTTGCTGTTCGTCTCGAAACAGACGCCGAGGAAACTTTCGTTGAGGCCGACGTAGACGCCCTCGGCGTCAGACCACACGGAGTTGCCCGCGTGATGCGCCGCATCCGTGTCGCGCACGACCCGGTAAACTTGCCCGAAGCGGTCGATCAGGTAGTTGTAAGACTTGTGCCTCCTGACGTATTCGAGCAGGCCGCGCGTGCGCACTTCGATTGAATCGTTGTTGTCGGAGGTGAAGGGCAGCATGTCGCTCTCGGAAGTGTGATAGACGATGCCCACCGGATCGCGCCGGATGCTCTGTTCAACGCCGCCCGTCTTAACCTGCATCCCTTGATTCGGCGGGAGGACGTAGTAGCCGCGCGTGTGATTCGAGGTCTCATAGTCGGTCAGGATACGCGCGCCGTTGCTGTAGCGTTCGTAGTTGTCCTGTTGCTCCACGAGCCAGACCTTCTCCGGGCGATAATCGGGCAGGTGCTTGACGCCCGACTCCGCGACGCCGACGTTGCGGTCGCCCGCGGGAGTGGGGACGCGGCGTTCCGTCTGACGCCGCGACGCGAGGTAAGAGTTCACGCGGCGGGCAGACCAGACGGCGGTGTAGCCGAAACCGAGCAGCGCGACGACGCAGGCGGCGACGGCCGCGCCGTACAACAGGCGGCGCATCTCGTAGCAGCGGAACAGCAACCGCACGGCGAAACCGGCCTTGCTGCGTTGCAACAAATTTCGCCGCTCGCTCGATCCGGACGGCAGCAGGTCTTGCAACTCGCGGCAGATGTGGCGATGCAGCCAGAGGTCTAAGAGGCGATCATAAAAACCCGTGCTCTTGATGCGGTCGTAGAGGCCGAGTTTTTTGATGAACGAGTGGCTTTCGAGCGCGCGGTCGAGTTTCTCCTTGCAGGCGATCTGATGCGCAAGGGTGTTGTTGAGAAAGCGCAGGCGTTGTTCGGGACGGTCGAAGAAGCACGCGTATCGCGCCACCATCTTCGAGTAGAAGAGGGTCGCTTCGGCGGTCGTCAGCTGGCTGACCGAGGGAATGTTGGTCT
>DASQNL010000592.1:0-4602 GCA_035644995.1 Pyrinomonadaceae bacterium
CGCGCCTTCGAGCCTCGCGCCCGCCTCTATCGCGTGCCACGCGCGCACGAGTTCGCCGAAATCGGGCGGCGCGCCGGCGACGAGAAACGCGCGCAAGTAGACAGCCACAACCGCGATCAGCGCGAGCATGAAGGCGAAATAGACGACGCGGATGAGCGTGCCGAAGATGATGCCGTGCGACCAGCGCGAGCGGTGTCGGAACATCACTTTGTAAGGCCACCAGATAAAACGAAACACGCCCCAACGCGTGTACTGCCGCGACTGTATGTCGAGGTCAGGCCCGAACATCAGCCCGCCGAACAGCATCGCGCCCGTCGCCACGCCCGCCAGCGCCAAACTCCCCGTCACGCCCCACGCGGCGACGAAAGTCGGCACGGCGAGCAACAGAGTGATCGCGTCGTGTGTTTTTCCAGAAGGCATAGAAGCAGAGGTCAGGGGTTAGAGGCTAGAGGTCAGTAAAAGACAGAAGCTGATTTTAACTGACCTCTAACCTCTAACCTCTGTCCTCTAAGGTATAGCATGCGGGCGCGCGAGGACGCAAAAACGCTCGTTTGCCAGTCGCGGCAGCGTCGCGCTACACTGTCGCGCCCCGTCGAGAGTTGGTCAATGAGCAAACACGGAAAATTCCAGACGACTTTAGAATACGCCGCCACGCGCGCCCTGCTCGGCGGGCTCGGCCTGTTGCCGCGCCCGGCGGCAGTCGCCACGGGTCGCGCGGCGGGGCGGCTCGCGCATATGTTGGCGGGCGGCTTGCGTCGCACCGGCCGGATCAATCTCAAACTCGCCTTCCCCGAAATGAGCGAGCGCGAGCGCGCCGCGATGCTGCGCGCCTCGTTCGATAATCTGGGACGCTTGCTCGGCGAGTTCAGCCAGTTTCAGCGCGCGACCCCGGAGAGCCTGCGCAAGTTGGTCGAGTATGATCAAGTGGGCTTGCGTCACCTGCGCGAGGCGGAGGGCAAAGGGCGCGGCGTCATCTTCCTGACGGCTCACCTGGGGGCTTGGGAATTTCTGAGTTTCGCCTGGTCTGCTTTGGAATACCCGATCAGTTTTCTCGTGCGCCCGATAGACAATCCGCGCGTCGAGGAGTTGATCGAGGGCATCCGCACGCGCTACGGCAACACGGCCATCAACAAAAAAATGGCCGCGCGCCAAGCCTTGCGCGTCCTGCGCGACGGCGGCACGCTCGGCATTCTGGCCGACCTCAACACGCACCCCAACGAAGGCGTCTTCGTCCCCTTCTTCGGCCAACTCGCCTGCACCACTTCCGGCGTCGCCACGCTCGCCCTGCGCACGGACGCGCTCGTCATTCCCACCTGCGCCGTCTGGGACGACAAGCGCGGCCGTTTCTTCTTTCACGGCGACCCGCCCGTGGAATTAGTCCGCACCGGCGACGACCGGCGCGACATCGAGACAAACACGGCGAATTTCGCCGCCGCCATCGAACGCATGATCCGCGCCTACCCGGAACAATGGCTCTGGATTCACAAACGCTGGCGCACGCGCCCTCCCGGAGAACCGGATTTCTACAGCCGCCAGACACAATTCGACACAACAGAACCACACTTGCCCGCCCCTAAGAGCCGCAATAGCTTCTCTTGAAACCGATTTTCAAAACTTTTTTACCTTCCGCCCCGACTTTTTAGTCTTTACCATCAACATTTAGCCTCTGCCCGCGAGCCTTGTCACGAAATTGTTACTTTTCTTTGCATTTTATGCTTGACATCTAACAAAGCTTTGGTGTAATTTCACACACGTCGGAGGGCAGTAAGTTTTATAACAAAGTTTCCGCTGATTGCCTTCTGAAGATTTTTGAAAGCACACGACTTTCGGCTAAATGCCCCGGAGCGGAAGAGGTCAGTTTTTCGAAACGTTCTTTTTTCCGAGCCTTGCAATTTTAACTCGCCCGTCCCAACGCAGCCGACCAACATGCCGGATCGCCCGTAAGTGACGATCTCCAGCGCCCAAGTCAACGCCACCCTGAATCTCCGAGCCTGCCCAAAAATTTCAGCCTCGTTAGTCCCCAAGCTAACGAGGCTGCTTCTCTTTATACCGGTATTTACTTTTGGAGGATCAGAAACAGGATAGCGACGAATAGGCTGAGGATGAACATGAAAAGCGCCACGGAAACTCCTTGCCAGAAAGTAAGCTTCGACTCTCTGCGGATGGCTTCGGTGATGTTTTCCACATGGTATCGGTTCAGTTGAGTAGTTTGAGTAGTTAAGGCCGCTTGAATCTCAGCCCGCAAGACCTCGACAATCTCCTGACGGTCAAATTGCATTAGCACGCCGTCGCCTGTTTTATTCGACCTCATAAGCTTCACCTCAGCTTTTTCACATCGCCAGTCCACCGTCCACCTGAATCACCTGCCCCGTGATGTAACGCGCCGAAGGCGAGATTAGGAAACACGCGATCTCGGCGACTTCCGCCGGTTCGGCGAAGCGTCCGAGCGGAATCTGTTCGAGCAATTTCGTCTTGTAAGCGTCGTCGAGCGCGCCGGACATCTCCGTGGCGACGAGTCCGAGCGCGAGCGCATTGACCGTCACCTTGCGGCTCGCCACCTCTTTCGCCAGAGCCTTCGTCAAACCGATCAACCCGGCCTTCGACGCCGAATAGTTCGACTGACCGGCCATCCCGACCACCCCGCTGATCGAGGAGATATTCAAGACCGACCCGCCGCCTTCCTGCCTGAGCATCACGCGCAAGGCCGCGCGGGCGAAGTTCCAAGGCCCTTTCAGGTTCGTGTCCAACACGGCGTCCCAATCGTCTTCCTTCATGCGCAGGATCAGATTGTCGCGCGTGACGCCGGCGTTATTGACGAGAAAATCTATGCGCCCGAACGACTCTCTGGTCTGCTTGACCATTTCCGCCGCCGCTTCCGTCTGCGCCACGTCGCACTGCGTCGCCAACACTTTCACCCCAAGCGACTCGATCTCGGCGCGCAATTCCTCGGCCGCCTCCGCACTCTTCGCGTAGTTGAACGCGACGTGCGCCCCGCGCCGTGCCAACTCAAGCGCGATGGCGCGTCCGATGCCGCGCGTCGCTCCCGTCACAATCGCCGCTCGCCCGTCGAAAGGCTTAGTCTGGTCGCTCAAAATTTTCATCCTCCGTCATCGAAGCGGGCGCGGCCTGTGCCGGGCGCGTCCGCTTATTTGTTCAAATCCAACGAACGCAGATACTCCTTGAACTCCGGCGCGAGGTCTGGACGCTTCAAAGCGAACTCGACCGTGGCGATGAGGAAGCCGAGTTTGTCGCCGGCGTCGTGGCGCGCGCCCTCGAAGCGCACGGCGTAGAAAGGTCGGCGCTTGAGCAGCGAGCGCATGGCGTCGGTGATCTGTATTTCGCCGCCCGTGCCGCGTTCGGTGCGCTCGATCTCGTCGAAGATGTCCGGGGTCAGAATGTACCGCCCGATGATCGCCAGATCGGAGGGGGCTTCGGCAAAGGGCGGCTTCTCCACCATGTCTTTGATCTTGTAGACCCCATCAGCCACCTCTTCCGCGTCAATCGCGCCGAAACGTGAGATGGCTTCGCCCTCAACCTGCATCGTGCCGACGACGGGCGCGTCATACTCTTCGTAAACCCGCAGCATCTGCTTGAGCGCGGGCGTTTCGCAATCCATGATGTCGTCGGGGAGCATGACGGCGAAGGATTCGCCGGCGACGAAATCGCGCGCCTGGAGGATGGCGTGGCCGAGTCCGAGCGCCTCCTGCTGGCGGACGTAACTGATGCGCGCGAGTTCCGAGACGGAGCGCGCCACGGCGAGCAACTTGTCTTTCCCGCGTTCGCGCAAGAGGCTTTCGAGTTCGAAGGAGATGTCGAAGTGATCCTCGATGGCGTTCTTGCCGCGCCCCGTGATGATGAGAATCGACTCGACGCCCGACGCGACCGCTTCTTCGACGCCGTACTGGATGAGCGGCTTATCGACGAGGGGCAACATCTCCTTCGGCGACGCCTTCGTCGCGGGCAGAAAGCGCGTGCCCAAGCCCGCCGCGGGAAACACCGCCTTACGAATCTTCTGTGCCATATTCGACTTAAACTCCCCCGGTCTGAATTGTCTGAAATTTCAAATTCGCCAGTCGTCTGCGCGGGCGCGAGCAGCGGCGGCGCGAACGGGGCGGCCGCTTGACACGCTCGCGCGCGGTCGGCTAGCGTGACCCCTTTCATCAACTGTCGCTGGCGTTAAAAGAGACAACTTCATACCACACGTTAAAGGACAGCACAAATGCTTGATCTCAACTTTGTCCGCGAAAATTTAGAGCGCGTGCGCGCCGCGCTCGAAGCGCGCCGTGCGCCCGTCGCCGCCCTCGACGACTTCGCTTCGCTGGACGCGGAGCGGCGGCGCGTGATCGCCGAGTCCGACGAACTCAACGCCGCGCGCAACACGGCGAGCCGACGGATCGGCGCGTTGATGAAAGAAGGGCGGGGCGACGAGGCGGAGGCCGCGCGCCGGGAGGTCGGGCAACTCAAGGAGCGCATTGCGGAACTCGACCTCCGCCGCGACGAAGCCGAAGCGAACATGCGAACGCTGCTCTCGACGCTGCCCAACCTGCCGCACGAAAGCGTCCCCGTCGGCGCGGACGAATCGGCCAACACGGAGGCGCGTCG
>DASQNL010000593.1:0-6204 GCA_035644995.1 Pyrinomonadaceae bacterium
TCGGCCCTTCGTCGCGCGGCCTCGTGGACATCAACGCCTCGGTCGCGGACAACCTCGCCGCCATCGCCAAAGGTCTGGGGCGCGACGTGGACGACCTGACCGTCATCGTGCTCGACCGCACGCGCCATCGCCAACTGATTCAGGAAGTGCGCGACGCGGGCGCGCGCATCCGTCTCATCTCCGACGGCGACCTCTCGGCGGGCATCTCGGCCGCCGTCGCGGGCACGAACATTCACGCGCTGATGGGCATCGGCGGCGCGCCCGAAGGCGTGATCACGGCTGCCGCCATGAAATGCCTGAACGGCGAGATACAGGCGCGGCTGGTGTTCGACCCGGAGCGGCTGGACGTGGACAGGAAAAAAATCCCGCCGCAGGAGGAAGTCGTCAGCCGTCTGAAAGAGATGGGCATCGACGATCCGAACAAAGTTTACAGCACGGACGATCTCGCGCCCGGCAAAAAGATCATCTTCGCCGCCACGGGCGTGACCGACGGCGCGCTCCTGCGCGGCGTGCGCTTCTTCGGCGCGGGCAAACGCACCCACTCGCTCGTCATGACCACCGAATCGCGCCACATCCGCTTCGTCGATACCGTCCACGTCGAAGGCGGCCCCGACACGGTCATCAGATTTTAGGGATGAGGGCGGAGGGATGAGGGATGAATAAGAAAACCACTCAATCGCTTGAATGTTTCTCTTGTTCATCCCTCATCCCTCCGCCCTCATCCCTCACCTAGTTTATGCCTGCTTCAGCCGCCGACTACGTTTCGCCGTTCGCGCCGCGCGAGTTCTCCGCGCGGGGGGCTTGGGCGGCGTGGGTGTGCGTGGCCGGGGTCGCGTTGTTGTGGTTGGGGCTGATCGTGGGCGCGCCGCTGCTGGCGTGGGGCGGGCGCGAGGCGACGGCGTTCGTGATTTATCAGGGATTGAAAACCGCGTGTCACCAGTTGCCGGAACGCTCCTACTGGGTGGCGGGGCATCCGCTGGCGGTCTGCGCGCGCTGCTTCGGCATCTACGCGGGCTTCGCCGCGGCCGTGTTGCTCTACCCGCTCTCGCGTCGCCTGCGACGCACGCAGCAGACGCCGCGCCGCGAGTGGCTCATCCTCGCGCTGTTGCCGACGGCGTTCGATTTCACGCTCGGCGTCACGGGGCTGTGGGCGAACACGCACTCGTCGCGTTTTCTGACGGGCGCGTGGCTCGGCGCGTGGGCGGCTTTCTACGTCGTGCCCGGCGCGGTCGAGATCGCACGGCAACGCCGCGCCCGCCGCGTCGCCGCGTTGTCCTTTGAACAAAACTGAGTTGACGACGTAAACCCGTCAGGCCGTTTTCCAACCGTCAGGTCTTTATTTTTACCAGCCGGTCTTTCTCAAACGAACCTAGGGATTCTTATAACTTCGTCGCGCAAGGCATTTTCCCGCCGGTCGCAAGGCAACGCCGGAGACCGGCGCGCTCGATTCCAAGTTTTACCCCAATCTCTCCGCGAAGGTGTTTCAAAGACATGAATGACAAAACAAAAGCAGCGGTAATGGCCGGACTCGGCGTTGGCGCTGTGATGATCTTAATCGCCTTGATCGGCTCGGTCGTGCCTTTCGCCGGCTGCTGCAATTGCCTGTTGCCGATTGCCGCCGGCGTTCTGGCCGTCTATCTCTACACCAAAAATTCGCCCGTCGCCGTTGACCCCAAAGACGGGGCGATGCTCGGCGCGATTGCCGGCGTGGCCGGCGGGTTGTTGAATCTCATCATCGGCACGCCGCTTCAGTATTTCGTGAACTCGGCCGTGATGAACGCGCAGTTCGCCCAACTCCGCGATCAGGGCGTGAACCTGCCGGAATCTCTGACCGGCCTCGCGCTCTTTCTCGTGATGGGCGTGGTCGGCGCGATCTTCTTCACCATCCTGGCGACTATCGGCGGCCTGATCGGCGCGGCCATCTTCGGGAAGAAGGGCGCGGGCGTCGGCGGCGGCGGCTCGACGATGCCTCCTCCTCCCCCGGCCAACTACGGCGGCGGCGGCACGCAACCCCCGGCGGGCGGCGGTTACGGCGGCGGCGGCACTTACGGGTCGGGCAGTTAAACGCGATACCACGCCCGGCGCGCGCCGTCTGAACTCGCGCGCCGACGCTTGAATGCGGGCGGGCGGCGAGCCGATGATCGTCTCAAGACGACCGTCGCGCGCGCCGTCCGCTTCGCGCTCCGCTACAGTCCTTTCGTAAAATTCAAAATATATGACTGACAAGACGCGCGCCGTCGTCACCGGGGGCGTGACGCTAGGGCTGCTCTCGGCGATCCCGCCGATCAGCTTCATGAACATGTGTTGTTGCTTGTGGGTGCTTGGCGGCGGCGCGCTGGCGTCTTATCTCTACGTGCGCCGTTCGCAGACGCCGGTGTTGCTCGGACAAGGCGCGGAACTGGGCGCGCTGTCCGGGGTGGTCGGGACGGTGGTGTCGCATTCCATCGGCATCCCGCTCGGCCTTCTGCTCGGCGAGCCGTTCAACCGCTTTCTGGTGAAAGCGTTCGACAGCTTCAGCCCGCAAGCGGCCGAAGAGATGCGGAAACAGGTGGAGATCGCGCAGGCGCAGACCTTCACGCAAAAACTCCCCGTCATCCTCGCCACCGCCGCCTTCAACACGGTCATCTACATCGCCTTCGCCACGCTCGGCGGGCTGCTCGGCGTCAAACTCTTCGAGAAACGACAGGCCACTCTCAATAACATGACGCCCCCGCCTCCGCCGCCCGACTTCGGCGGAAACCAGACGCCGGCGGGCGGCGCGGGCACGGGCGTCTCCGGCGGTTTCGGCAGCGGCGTCTGAAGCCGCCGCAAGTTTGTGAGCGCGCGGCGGTTCGGTTACAATGTGCGCGATTAACGGGGCAGCGTCCGGCCAAGGCGCTGCTCGTTTTGTGTGGAGTCGGCGTTAGCTCGTCGGTTGCATACGCCGCCGTGATGATCGCTGCTGCCGCCGCCGTTCGTTGTAGTTTTCCCCCGAGCGAGAAATACCGAGATGTTCCTTTTTCTAACCGACCCCGCGCAGAGAACGCCCACGGAGATGTGGGACGAGTACGCCAAACTCCAGAGCGACTTCGTTGACGCGTGGCACTGGCGCACGCAGTCGAACATCAGCGTCCTCTACGAACTCGACGCCTTCGACTGGACGGTGCTCATCCTCTATTTCGCCATCCTCGGCGTGCTCGCCGTTTACGGCGCGTACCGCATCAAGCAGGTCGTGGACTTCTGGCGTTACCGCCACATCCAGCCCGCCCCGAAAGCGCGCTTTGCCGAAGCCGACTTGCCCGTTATCACCGTGCAACTCCCGCTCTTTAACGAGATGTACGTCGTCGAAAGACTCCTGCGCGCCGTCACGCAGTTCGACTACCCGCGCGAGAAATTTGAGATACAGGTCTTGGACGATTCGACCGACGAGACGGTCGCGCTCGCGCGCCGCACCGTCGAGCAATATCGCGCCGCGGGGTTCGACATCCATTACATCCACCGCAGCGACCGCACCGGCTTCAAGGCGGGCGCGCTCGCCAACGGCACGCAATCCGCCAAAGGCGAACTGCTCGCCATCTTCGACGCGGACTTCGTGCCCAAGCCCGACTGCCTGCGCAAGCTCGTAGACTATTTCACAGACCCGCTCGTCGGCTGCGCGCAGATGCGCTGGTCGCACATCAACGGCGCGTACAACCTGCTGACGCGCCTGCAAACCATCATGCTCGACGGCCACTTCGTCATCGAGCAGACGGTCAGGAATCGCACGGGCGGCTTCTTCAACTTCAACGGCACGGCCGGCATCTGGCGTCGCCGCGCCATCGAACTCTCCGGCGGCTGGCAGCACGACACTCTGACGGAAGACACGGATTTGAGTTTCCGCGCGCAGTTGATGGGCTGGCGATTCATCTATCTTCTGGACGAAGACGCGCCTTCGGAAATCCCGGTCGAGATCAACGCCTTCAAGGCGCAGCAGCGTCGCTGGGCGAAGGGCGTGATGCAGGTCGGCATCAAACTCTACCCGCGCATCTGGCGCGCGAATCTCCCTTTGCGCGTGCGGCTCGAAATGTTCTTCCGCCTGACGGGCAACATCAGTTACCCGCTGATGATCGTGGCGAGCTTTTTGCAGTTCCCGCTCCTGCTCGTGCGTTACAATCAGGGCTTCTATCACCTGATGGCTTTCGACGTGCCGCTCCTGTTCTTCTCCACCGTCTCCGTGATCCTCTTCTACGGCTCGGCGATCTGGTATCTGGATAAAGAGGCGGGGCGCGGCCGTCGCCTGCTGCACCTGCCGCTCGTGATGGCGGTCGGCATCGGGCTGGCCTTCTCGAACGCGCGCGCCGTCATCGAGGCGTTGATGGGCGTGCAGTCGGAGTTCGTGCGGACGCCGAAGTATCAGGTGGAGAAGACGACGGACGAGACGTGGAAAGTGAAGAAGTACAAACGTAAGCGCGGCCTCCTGCCGCTCTTGGAACTCGGCTTCGCCGCCTACTTCTTCTGCGCCGTGTGGTATGCCGCGCACATGCGCATGTGGGGCACGATCCCCTTCCTCTTCCTCTTCTTTTTCGGCTACGGCTACATCGGCCTGATGAGCATCCTCCAGACCGCCAACGGCAAACGCCTCCAGTCGTGGTGGCGGCCGCTCGCGTTCGGACGCAGAGCTTGACGGGCGAAAGCGAGCGTTAACTGTTTGCCGGAAGTGGGAATGCTAAATCTTTAAGGTGAGAAATTTCTATCCTGCTCGATGCGCCAGACTAAATCTTCAAGGGCGGCCGTATCAAATTCCAAGTTTCTCACAGGCTTCCTCTAACGGGATTCCGTCCTGACGTTCCTGCGCTTCCAAGAGACGACGCTTCATGTTTTCACTTTTCAGTAAATAAGCAGTCTCCCTTTCGGATTCGATTTCCCGCCACAACTCCATCGGCACGATGACGCCGATAGGGGTGCCGTTTTCATCCGACACATACTGAATTTCCGCCATGCTCATTTGACCCTCCGGTCTTGCAGACTTGCTCCACGAATGTATCAGAGTGTGCCATCCCTTTCAATAAATCATGCGGGCGCACTCTCTCTGCGCCGCCCGGCAGTTTCCTTGACCGCTTCCCGCCCCTCAATTAACATCTCGCTGCCAACGAGCCACGGGGTTCCGAATCCTCGATAAATTCAAGTCAACCTTTACGCCCGGCCGACGCTCACGCGCGGAAATGTGAAGTCTCCCTCGCGCGCGTCGCCCGCCGTCGCCTGTTTCGTGTCGAAAGGACATCATGCTCACAAAATCCCTCTCCCGTTTCAAGCGCGCGCTGCTGTTGTGTGCGAGTTTCGCGCTCACGGCCGTCTCGGCTTTCCCGCAATCGCAGGCCACGTCGGGCAACATCGAAGGGCGCGTGCTCGACCCGAACGGCGCGGCCGTGCCCGGCGTCAACGTGACGGCGACGAACCAACAGACCGGCTTCGAGAAGACCGCCAACTCCGACGACGAAGGCAACTATCGTCTCATCCTGCTTCCGCCCGGCACGTACCGGATCGTCGCCACGGGCGCGGGCGGTTTTCAACCGGCGACGCTTGAGAACGCCGTCGTCACGGTCGGCGGGCAGACCAATCTCGACATCAACCTCGGCGTCGGCGGCGCGACGACGATCATCGACGTGTCGGCGGAATCTCCCGTCGTCGAAACGACGCGCACGTCCGTCTCGACGACCGTCAACGAGCGCGACATCGAAAACCTGCCCGTCAGCGGTCGCAACTATCTCGACTTCGCCACGCTCACGCCCGGCGTCATCCGCGACCCCACGCGGCAGGGCGACCTCTCCGTCGGCGGCCAGAAGGGAACTTTGAACAGCTTGCAGGTTGACGGCGCGGACAACAACAACACCTTCTTCGGTCAGGCGTTCGGCCGCACGGGCGTGCGCCCGCCCTACCAGTTCTCGGAAGAGTCCGTCAAAGAGTTTCAGGTCAACCAGAACGGCTTCTCGGCGGAGTTCGGGCGGGCGGGCGGCGCGGTCATCAACGTCGTCACGAAGTCGGGCACGAACGATTTCCACGGCGGCGGCTTCGAGTATTTCCGCGACGAGTCTCTGAACGCCAACGCGCCGAACATCAAGGGACAGCAGGGCGCGGACTTCGACCGCGGCCGCCGCCTCGACCGCAACAAGCGACCGCCGCAACAGATCAACCAATTCGGTTTTCGCCTCGGCGGCCCCATCGTCCGCAACCGCGCCTTCTTCTTCG
>DASQNL010000594.1:0-13673 GCA_035644995.1 Pyrinomonadaceae bacterium
GCAGGCAGAAGTCGTCTATGTCGCAGAACAGGGGTAGAATGTCCATGAGAGAATCCCTTTCGGCTTGATGTTTAGTTTTGGCGAACTTCATCTTTACCGAATTGGGTTCTCTTTTCAATTCTTACGTCGAACTCACGTTAAGTAAGGCCGGTGTAATTCGGAAGGTCTGCGCGAACTCAGCCCCGCGCCGTGTCGGAGTCGCCGCACCGGCCGCCGTGATCGGTCGCCGTTCTTCCTTGCCGCAGGCGTCACACGGGCGCGCCTGACGCGGCGGCGGCGTGCCGGACTCTCGACCATGCCGCGTGCGCGCTTTCCTCCCCGGCCGCCTCGCTATGGACTTCCAATCGGGCGTGTTTTCACATTAACATTCAGACATGCCAGTCACTTTTGCCGCCGGAACGATTCCGCCGTTTTTAACGGAAGTGGTCGCGCTGCTCGTCGCGGGCGCGGTTATCGCTTACGTGTGCAACCGCTTCGGCTTAGTGCCCATCGTCGGCTTTCTGCTGGCGGGCGTCGTCATCGGGCCAAACGCGCTGGGGTTGGTGCGCGACCGCGAACTCGTGGACGCGGCGGCCGAAGTCGGCGTCATCCTCCTGCTGTTCACCATCGGCATCGAGTTCAGCTTGCAGAAGCTGGCGCGGATCAAGCGACTCATTTTCGGCGGCGGCGGGTTGCAGGTGGGATTGGCGACCCTGCTGACGATGGGCGTGCTGACCCTGTTCGGCGTCAACTGGCGAGCCGGGCTGTTCACCGGCTTTCTCGTCGCGCTCAGTTCGACGGCCATCGTGCTCAAACTTCTCGGCGACCGCGGCGAGACTAACGAACCGCAGGGACAGGTCGGTTTAGGACTCCTGATCTTCCAAGACCTCGCGATCATCGTGATGGTGTTGCTGGTGCCGATGCTGAGCGGTTCCGGCGGGTCGGCTCCGGGCATCGGGTGGGCGCTCTTGAAGGCGGGCGCGATCATCGCCGGAGTGCTCCTCTTCGCCCGCCGTTTAATGCCGAAGATATTGGAGATGGTGGCGCGCACCTGTTCGCCGGAGCTGTTTCTGTTGACCGTGATCGCCATCTGCTTCGGCACCGCTTACCTGACGAGTTTGGCGGGTGTGAGCCTGTCGCTCGGCGCATTCCTGGCCGGGCTGCTGGTGAGCGAGAGCCGTTTCAGCGAACACGCCTTGAGCGAGATCATGCCCTTGCAGATTCTCTTCAGCGCGACGTTCTTCGTCTCGGTCGGGATGCTGCTCGACCTGAGTTTCCTGGTGCAGAACTTACCGCTGGTTCTCGGCGTCGTCGCTCTCGTCCTCGTCGTGAAGGTCGCCACGACGGGCGTGAGCGCGCTGGCGTTAGGATACGGGCTGCCGGTCGCCGCGACATCGGGGCTGATGTTGGCGCAGGTCGGCGAGTTCTCGTTCGTGTTGGAAAGAGCGGGAAGGGAAGTCGGGCTTTCGCCCGCCGGACTCTCCGCCGCAGGCTCGCAGACCTTTATCGCCGCCACGGTCGTGTTGATGGTTCTGACGCCGCTCTTGATGCAGGTCGGGTCAATCATTGCGCGTCGCTTGGAAAGACGGCAGGCGGGGCGCGAAGCCGCGACCATCGCGGCACAACCGTTGCCGGAGCACCTGCCGCAACTGCAAGACCACGTGATCGTGGCCGGGTACGGCGAAGCGGCGCGGCGACTGGTGCGCGTCCTCGGCGGATCGGGCATTCCGTATATCATCACCACGCTCAGCCCGGCGGGCGCGAACGAAGCCGAAGCCGAAGGTTTGGCCGTCTTGCGCGGAGACGCGAGCCACCAGCGCACGCTGCAATTGGCCGGGGTCGAGCGCGCCAAGATGGTGGTCATCGCCGACGACGACCCGGCGACGGCGCGGCGCATCGCGGCCGTGGCGCGCACCACGAACCCGACGATGCGCATACTTGTGCGAACTCGCTATATGGCTGAAATCGAACCGCTCACGGAGACCGGCGTTGACCGCGTGATCGCCGAAGAGTTGGAGTCAATCGTCGGACTCTTCGCCGACGTGCTGCGCGATTACCGCATCGCGGCGGAGGAGATCGAGGCGCACGAAGAAGCGTTGCGGCGGGGCGGTTATGTTGCGCTCCTGCGCGATGCGCCGGAGGGCGAGGCGGCGGTCGTCGAGTGCCAACTGCCGGAAGATTGCCTCGACACGCGCACCGTCACCATTCGCGCCGGGGCACACGCCGCCACGACGCCGCTCGCCGCGCTCGCGCTCGAAGCCAAATACGGCATTGCCCTTCGCACGTTGAGACGGAACGGAGAGGTGTTTGACGATCCGCCGGAAGACTTCGCCTTACAGGCGGGCGACGAATTGGTGCTCCACGGAACAGCCGGCTCCTTCGCGCGGAGCGCGCCTCTGTTTCGCACGCAGGCGGGAAGCCCGTTTGAAGTCGACCCCGCGCCCGCAATGCAGGGTGACGGCGGGATAGACACCGGGCAACTGTTGGAGTTGAAACCGGACGCGGCGGCGTCGCCTTCCGCTTGCGCGCATCTGGGGATGACGCGCGCCGTCAGGCCGAGCGCGCGCGGGTGCGAAGAATGCTTGCGGACGGGCGATGCGTGGGTGCATTTGCGTATCTGCATGACGTGCGGGCACGTCGGCTGTTGCGACTCGTCGAAGAACAAGCACGCCTCGAAGCACTACCCCGCCACCGAGCACCCGATTGTTAAATCGCTCGAACGGGGTGAAGACTGGGCGTGGTGCTATCCGGATGAAACTTACCTGTAGGGAACGCCGCTCACGGTGACGGCGCTAACCCGGCGAGGCGGCGGCGGCGGCGCGGGAGGCGGGAAACCAAAGGTTGCCGCGAGTAGGGTAGACTGATACGATTAAAAAATCAGATGCAGAGAGAATTCCCGGAAGGTGCGGCTCGTCGGCTACGCATGATTTTATTGATCGGCGTGCTCGCGAGCCTGTGCTTTTCCGTCGGCGAAGGGCTGCGCCTGCTGCCGTTGCCGCAAACTTCTGTCCGTTCGGGCGAGTGCGCTGATAAACGCCCGCGCATGACGAATCAGGGCGTCTCGCAGTTGTCTCAATTCCAGACCGGCTCCATCACCCAACCCCCGCAGGCACAGAAAAACCTGAAGCGTAAACAGGCTCAGTGTGCCCCGGCTTCCACCTGCGGCCTTCCCCTCCCGGATAGCCCTCGCCTCCACTCCGGGGCGGAATGGCTGAGAGGTTTCAACCCGGCCGCGTCGGCCTCGATGCAGGCCGGCCGCGCCCCTCCTCCGCGCACCGCCTAGCTCGTCGGCCGGACTATTTCAGCCGCCCTTTTCATTCAAACAGTTTCGTTATAACTGCCGCCTGTCCTTGCGTGCGGGGCAACAGAGTTGCCATCTTTTTCGTCGTGCCTGCGAGTTCCGCCGGGAGATTCCGACAATGCCGCCTGACCTTCCCTTATTAGGAGACCTGCTCCTGTTGCTGCTCGCGTCCGTGCCGATAGCCTTTCTCTTTCATCGCCTCCGGTTACCGACGACGGTCGGCTTCATGATCACGGGCGTCGTGATCGGCCCCTACGGCCTCGGACTTATTAGAGACGTTCATGCCATCGAGGTCTTGGCCGAGATCGGCGTGGTGCTGCTCCTGTTTACCATCGGGTTAGAGTTTTCGTTGCGCCGCATCGTCGAGATGAAACGGATGGTGCTGGCGGGCGGCGGGATGCAGGTGGCCGTCACGACGCTGTTGGTGACGGGCATCGCTTATCTGTGGGGGCGACCCGTCAGCCAGTCGATCTTCTTTGGTTTTCTTTTCGCGCTCTCTTCAACCGCCATCGTGCTCAAGAGCTATATTGACCGCGCGGAGGTGGATGCGCCGCACGGTCGTGCGGGCGTCGGAATATTGCTCTTTCAGGACTTGAGCATCGTGCTGATGATGCTGCTGGTGCCCATCCTCGGAGGACGCGAGGGGGCATCGCCCGCGCGGGTCGCGCTCACGCTCGGTTTAGCCCTCGCCGCCGTCGCCCTCATCATCATCGCCGCGCGCAAAGTCGTCCCGTTCCTGCTCTACCACATCGTCAAACTGCGCAGCCCGGATTTGTTCATCATCTTCGTCGTGCTGATGAGCCTCGGCACCGCCTGGCTGACTTCGCAGTTCGGTCTCTCGCTCGCGCTCGGCGCGTTCATCGCCGGGATGGTGCTCTCCGAGTCCGAGTACAGCCATCAGGTCGTGGCCGACATCCTCCCGTTCCGCGACGTGTTCAACAGCATCTTCTTCGTCTCTATCGGGATGCTGCTCTCTCTGAGCGCGCTGCGGGCAGACCTCCCGCTGGTCTTGGCGTGGGTCGTCGCTCTCACCTTGGGGAAGGCCGCCGTCGTGCTGGTCGTGGTGCGGTTGCTCGGCTACAGCTTGCGCGTCTCGACGATGGCGGCGGTGGGGCTGGCGCAGGTGGGCGAGTTTTCGTTCATCCTCGCCCGCGCGGGACTCCCGCAAGGACTGCTCACGGAGGCGGATTATCAGAGATTCCTCGCCGCCTCGATCCTTTCGATGATCGCCACGCCGTTTCTGATCAAGGCCGCTCCGCGAATCGGCTACGCGGTGCAATCCGCCTTCGCGCCCGGCTCCGTGCTGGAGCCTTCGGTGATCGGTTTCGACGCCGACGAGCCTGACCTGAGAGGGCACGTCGTGATCGTCGGCTACGGGCTGAATGGCCGCAACCTCGCGCGCGTGCTCCGCAGGGTCAACGTCCCGTACCTCGTGTTGGAACTGAACGCGGAGGCCGTGCGCGGGGCAAGCGAGCAGGGGGAGCGGATCATCTACGGCGACGCGACCCGCAAGGAGGTGCTGCACCATGTCGGGTTGGAGCGCGCACGCGTCCTCGTTCTGGCGATCTCCGACCCAATCGCCACGAGGCACACCGTTTCGCTCGCCCGCCAAATGAACCCGGACATCCATGTCATCGTCCGCTCGCGCTACATGGCTGAACTGCAAGACCTGCTGCAACTCGGCGCGGACGAAGTGATTCCGGAGGAGTTTGAAACGAGCATCGAAATCTTCTCGCGGGTGCTGAGGGAGTACGGTATTGCGCGCAACGTGATCGGGCGGCAGGTTGAGGCGGTCAGGAGCGAGGGCTATCAGATGTTGCGCGCGCCTTCGCTGCCCCACGTGCAGATGAGCGAGATAGCCGAGGCGTTGGCCGGGGCTTCGACGGAAACGCTCGTGGTCGATGCCGATTCGAGAGCGGCCGGAAAGACCATCGGCGATTTGAAATTGAGGAGTAAGACCGGAGTGACCATCATCGCGGTCGTGCGCGACGGGCAGACCGACATTAACCCCGGTTCCGAACTGAGGCTCCAAGCCGAAGACGTGATGGTCTTGCTGGGCAGCCCGGAGCAAATAGATCGTGCCATTGAACACTTCAACGCTTCCTGAGCGGGGATTGCACGCACCGGCGGCAATCAGTTCACGGCGCAGGGAACAAGGCGCAACCGGCGTCGCCGCGCCGTGATGGGAATGGCGTGTATTATGTGCGAAACTCGCGGGACGCGGGCGCGGGTTGTCCGGCACAATCGAAAAGCGAAGCGGAGGTCTTCGCTTAACGCGCGCGGCGCGGCTCCGCGGGCGCGCCCAAAATTTTAATGCGGAGATGAGCGTTGACAAGTATGCTGCTTCCAACAGGCGTGCGGCGATCTTTGCCGGGCTGATTTGGAGAGGGAATTTCTCAAGAATCGACTAAAGGAGAGTTTATCGAATATGGAATGGCTGGCCGACCCGCAACTTTGGATCGCGTTTTTAACCCTCACGGTTTTGGAACTCGTGCTCGGCATCGACAACATCGTCTTCATCTCTATCCTGGCGGGCAAACTGCCGGCCGAACAACAATCGAGAGCGCGTTACATCGGGTTAGGGCTGGCGCTCGGAATGCGCGTCATTTTGCTTTTTTCTTTGTCGTGGGTGATCGGCTTGACCGCGCCCCTCTTCACTATTTTCGGGCAGGAAATATCGGGACGCGATCTGGTGTTACTTCTCGGCGGTTTATTTCTGCTGGCGAAAAGCACACACGAAATTCACGGCTCGCTTGAAGGCGAAGAGGGTCATAAGTCGGCCAAAATTTATCCGTCGTTTGTCGGCGTGCTGATCCAGATTGCGCTGCTCGACATCGTCTTCTCGCTCGATTCGGTGATCACGGCGGTCGGCATGGTGGACAACCTCTGGATCATGATCGCGGCGGTGGTCGTCTCCATCATCTTTATGATGGCTTTTGCGGGGAGCATTGGCGCGTTTGTGCAAAAACATCCGACCATCAAAATGTTGGCCTTGTCGTTCTTGATTCTCATCGGCGTCACGCTGATTGCCGAAGGGTTAGACCAGCACATCCCGAAAGGTTACATCTATTTCGCGATGGCGTTTTCAGTGCTCGTCGAAATTTTGAATATGCGCCTGCGGAAAGCGAAGTCCGCGCCGGTGCAGCTGCGCAACGACTATGACAATCTAGACGAAGCCAAAGCGTTGCAGATCGAATAGCGTTGTTCGTCAATACCTGTCGGGCGGAATAGAATCAAGCGGGCTTGAGACGACGTAGACCGGCGCGGCCGACGAACGCCCGCTCAAGATGAAACGCCACGGTTTCCCGCTCCTAGACGAATCAGAGATGACACAACACATCCACTCTGGCGGACGGCATTCGCTGTCGTCCGCACCCGTGCGTTACCCGAAGCTGCGCGGGCTGTGCGCGGCCGTCGGGTTGCTCGTTGCCCACTGCCTCCACGCGCCGGCGGGCGCGCAAGCTCAGACAGTTCCCGAACTCTTTAGCTATGAGGAACTCTCGACGCTCTATGAACAGGATAACCTCCCCGCGCCGCTCAAAGGCAAGTTGAATCGCTTGCTGACAATGCCGTTCGTTGTTAACTCGCACTCGCAGGCCGAACCTGTGCGGCTCGCCTGCGCTCCCCGCCTCGGCGAGTTTCTGCGCGTCGCCTTCTGGAACATCGAGCGCGGTCTGGAGCACGATGCGATTGAGGCCGCGCTCGGCGACGCGACGAGCTTCGAGGCGTTGCTGAATCCAGAGAAGTACCCGCCGGGAAGCGCGGCGCGGCGCGAGGCGTTGGAGGAAGCCGCGAGCCTGCGCGGGGCTGACGTGATCGTGCTCAACGAAGTCGACTGGGGCATGAAGCGCACCGGCTACCGGCACATCGCCGACGATTTGGCCGCGCGCCTGGGAATGAACTACGCCTTCGGCGTGCAATTCGTCGAACTCAGCCCCGTCGCCCTGAGTCGTGTATCGCCGGGCGCGGATAGGGAAGAGAACGAAATCCTGAGTCTCGTCAAGGTTGACCCGGCGCGTTATAAAGGCTTGCACGGCCTCGCCATCCTCAGCCGCTTTCCGCTCGAAAACGTCCGGCTCGTGCCGTTCGAGCGTCAGCCCTACGATTGGTACGGGCGAGAGAAGCGCGGCCCAAGCATGCTCGAACGCGGCAAGCGTCAAATCGCACACAGAGTTTTTTTAGAAAAGACCCTGCGCGAAGTCAGGCGCGGCGGGCGCACGATGCTGATGGCCGACATCACGGACGCGCGCTTTCCACAGGGGCGCGTGAGCATCGTCGCCACCCATTTAGAAAACCGCACCGCGCCCACAGGTCGCGTCCGGCAGCTTGAAGAACTGCTCGACCAAATCAAAAACGTGCGCCACCCGGTCGTGCTCGCGGGCGACATGAACACCTCGACCGAAGACGCGACGCCCACCTCCGTGCGACGCGAAATCACGAAGCGCGTGGGAAGCAAGAATTTTTGGATCAAGCAGGGTCTCAGCTATGCCGTCGGCTTCGGCTTCATCCGTGACATCGCCATCGGCGGCATCTCGCGTGCGCGCCGTCACTCCGACCCGACCGTGCGCCACCTTCCGTTCATCGCGCCTAATCCGGGCGGCAAGTTTTTTTCGACCTTGAAAGATTTTCGCTTCGCCGACGGCGGGGCGTTCGATTTTCGCGGCGACCCGGAGCGTTCCACCGGCGGGAGCAGAGAGACTTTCGGCAACTCGAACGAGCGCGACGGCAAGGGCTTCGTCACGACTTATCAGGCCAATCTCTCCGTGAAGTTTGTCGGCGACTACAAGCTCGATTGGATTTTCGTCAAACCCGGCGCGCTCAAGCATCCGCAAGACGACGGGCAGCCATACCGCTTTGCGCCCCACTTCGGGCGCACGCTCAAGGCCGTCAACGGCATCGTCGAAGGCCGCGTCTCCGACCACCGGCCGATGCTCGTTGACCTGCCGCTCGCTGAGCCGCCGATAGGACAAACCGGCACTCGCGAAGCGTGCGGGCATCGAGCGTTTTCGAGACCCTGAGCCGGAAGACGCGTGACCTATCTCGCCACCTTCGCCGTCGGCTTTATCGTGCGTCCCTTCGACGCGCGGCGGCGCACCGCCGCTACTTTTACGATGTCAGGGTGCAAGTTGTGACTACCGAGGAAGGCATCCCCGTCGAGTTGGCCTTCCTGCCCGGCAATGCTTCTGACGTGCGCGCTTTGCAAGTCTGGCCGCTTCATTTGCCGGAGGGCAGCGAGTTGTTCATGGACAGCGTTTACACCGATTACGGGGCGGAGGATGCGTTGCGAGAACTCGTTGACGTGACTTTCGCCGTGTGCAGTGTAAGCGTAACTCGACACGCCGGGATGAACCGTGGCGAGCCTATTACAAACAGTTGATGCGCAAGCGCAGCGAAACTGTCTTTAGTCAGATTAAGGCTATGTTCCCGCGTCATATTCATGCAACCAGCTTTCGCGGCTTTCTCTTAAAGGTGTCGCTGTTCGTCATCGCCTTTGCTTTAGATAAGGCGTTTATCTGACAACTTGGATTAATTAGAGCATTTCTTCAAACTGTTCGGTAAACTTGGATAAGATAACGGAATGATGGATCAAAGCCTGCTGCAATTTACCGTGACGGCCTTTGTGATGCTGATCGTGGTGATCAACCCGGTCGCCGTCGCGCCGATCTTCGTCGCCGTGACGGTCGGGATGGGGATGGCCGAGCGGCGGGCGGTCTTGAACCGCGCACTTCTCATTGCTTTCAGCGTGGCCCTCTTCTTCCTCTTAGCCGGACGCTCGATGCTCTCCTATCTAGGCGTAACCATGCACGCCTTCGCCGTGAGTGGGGGAGTGCTCCTCTTCTTGATTGCGTTGCCGATGCTTTTCGGGCAGCGTCCCTCAACGCAAACTCCGGAAGGCGACGCGCCTCACGCCGCCGGCGAAGATGTTGCCATCTTCCCGATGGCTATCCCTATGCTCGCGGGGCCGGGCACCATCGCCACGGTGCTCGTGTTGGCGACGCAGGCCGGGGGCGACGTGCGTCGTCTGGCCGCCCTCGCGATTACGCTGGCCGGCATCTACCTGATTTCGTGGCCGATACTTCATGCCAGCGACCGCCTGATCGCGCGCATGGGCGAAGGCAAGGTAGGTATCATCACCCGCGTGCTCGGTATCATACTGGCGGCGTTGGCCGTGCAATACGTCTTCAACGGCATCACAGGCTATTACCACTCGCTTGTTGGCAGCAGTCAAGGATGAGCCTTAAGCCGTCTGGTGGATTCCGCGAAAATCACTCCGGTGGAATTGAATACATAGAGTCCGATAAGACTCTTCCGCGTTCGCCCGCCTTGCCCAAAAAGTCCGACCCGACCCCAAGGTAGTGAGCTTCGTTAGTTGTGCTTACTCAACATATCCACACGCTTTCGACTTTTTGGGCAAGGCCAATGTTACAAAAATTTTATTATCGGACTCCGCCGCCGTTAATCGTTACCTCACCTGCCGACCTGAACAGTTGGCATCGCTCGACTTCGCAACTTGTACGCCCGGTGTCGTGAGTAACGAACGGGTAACGGCACGGGCGGCTTCGTTCTCATTCGCCACAACATTGCCGGCGAGGTTGTGAGGTTTCGGCGGGAGCATAGCCGATAACACCGAAACTAATATCACGCCGACCACAACTAAACCGACGACCAGCCGGACATCCGTGGATTCATTTCAAAAAAAGCATCTGACGCTGGAATCGGCGGCGTTTCAAAGAATAGCTCGTGCGCGCCACTCCGATAAATTTTCAGTCATCTCTCTTCCCCGCGCGCGATGAAAAAAAGTTGACAAGGTTGCTCTATCTATCATAACTTGACCGCACTTTTGACTACATCGGTTCGTGACAGAGTAGCCGCGCGATCTCACTATCCACTAACGCCGGCCGCAGTGATCTGATGGCCGTCGCAGCGATAATGTTACATCTATCCGTCAACAGGCTTGAGCCTTAGCGTCGAGTCTTCTTTTCGCGCTGCCGCCATTTGTCACGCACTCCGCGTCTTGTGAACGCGCAGGTATGGCTATACCCTCGAAGCATCCAGCCCGGCAACCGCGTTAAGCGCAACAGTTCGGAACCTTGTCCGCCGGGGCGCGCGGCCGCCCCTTTCCCCAGACGATACGATGTTCAACTCCAACTCCTCAGCGACAAGCTACCGCGGCGGAAACGGGGCGGCGACCAGTTCCGAGGCCGGAATTTTGTTTCGACGCCGTTTGCGCGCCGTGAGCCTGGCCGCGATGCTCTTTGCCTTCTGGTGCGGGGCTGCGAGCATGCCCTTCGCACAGGACGCGCCGACCAGTCAGTCCGTAGACCTGGCGAGGGACTTCCCCGTCCTCACCGGCCGGGCGAAAGATCAGCAGGCATCCGACTTCGTGATCGCCATCGATTACTCGATCTCGATGAGGCCGTTCTGGAAGACGGTCAGGGAGGGCGTGATCGCTTTTATCAAAGCGGTTCCCGACAACGACTATATCTCGCTGGTCACTTTCGGCAAGGACGCCGTAACGCCCGTCGTCCCGCGCCGCGTCACGTCCGATTCGAGACGCGCCCTGATCGAAGAGTTTAGCCTGTTGGGTGAGCCGCAAGACCAGTGGACAGACCTCGGAAAGGGCATGCAAGTGGCTCTCGACGAACTGAACCGGCCGAACAGCAACCGTCTCAAGTTCGTCTTCCTCTTCACGGACTTCTTTCACGAGCCGCCCCCGCACAGCGTCTACGTTTCCGCGTCGCCGCAGCACGAGGCCTGGAGCAAGCTGGCGCAACGGCAGGCGAACGAGCAGGCCGGGCGCACGGTGCAGGCGTTCGGATTGATGCTGCCGCTGGGCAAGAACGCGGGGCTGCATTTCGAGACGGCTAAATCCGTGTTCCCGAATCTCGTGCGCGTCACGGCGGACACCGATGCGCTCGGCGCCTGGTTTCAGACCAAGCAGGCCGAGATCGCGCGCGACAAGCTGCGTGCGCTGGTCGAGCGCGACGCGCGGAGCCAGCCCTTCACGCTGACCGGGTTGGCGCACAAGGGCGATCAGGTGGTGGCGACGCTGGAGCCGAACCGCAACCGGATCGTCGACACGGAGGCCGTCTACAACGTGGAGGTGTCGGAGTTGAACGCGGGTCAACTCGCCGGACGCCTGACGCCCCTGCCGACCGGCGGGCTAAAACACGTTCCCGCGCAAGGGGGGACGCACGCGCTCGAAGTGCCGCTCTTTCAGGTCGGCGGGGGGAGTTCGATTCTTCGTTGGAGCGAGGAAGACAAGGTTTCTTTCAAACTCAAGGCGACGCAGGACATCGAGCCGGAGGCCGAGATCACACATCTCAATCTCCCCGCCTCGCAATCTTTCGAGTTGCCCGTCGAGGGTCGCGCGCTCGCCCTCACGGGCGGCTATGTTCCGCTCTGGAGCATTTTCGCCGTCCTCCTGTTCATCGCGGCTTGCGTGGCCGCCCTGCTCTACCACCGGCGGCAGGAGTACATCGTCGGCGAGTTCATCGTGCCGGGTAAGCCTCCCCTGACTCTCAACGACCGCAGCCGACGCAAAATCTTTGAGATTGGGAAGACCACGGAGGCGAAGGGCATCCGCATCGAGGGCGTCAACTGGACGCTCTATTTCGAGTCGCTCCAGCCGCCCAAACGACCGCGCGGCGTTTACGTCCGGGTGGCGCGCGCCCGCGCCACGCTCGACCGCCCGGCGAGAGAGGGGCGAGAAGTCGCACACCTCAACGACCAGCAAGGAGAACTGGCTCCGAGGGGTTCCGACATCAAGGTTGAGAGCAAGACCGTTAAGTTCAACTGACAGGTGCGCCGGTACCACTGGCGGCAAAGATAGTAAGTGAGAGGAGAGACAGGCATGACGGACAAAGCGGTGTTTATCGGTTTAGGCGGCGCCGGCATCTCGGCGAGCGCGCACCTCAAGGCCAAGCTGTGGAAGCAGTACAACGACAAGGGAAATCTCAAGGACAGGTTCCGCTTCATCTTCATCGACACGTCCTCCGACCGCGTGGATAAGATGAACGAGACCTATCGCGGCCAGTTCGGCAGCGAGCCGCTGATCCCCAACGACGAGCGCATCAATCTCGGAACCGTCAACCCGAACGCCATCTACCTGACGGCGCGCAACAAGGATAAGGCGGGCGCGGCCTCGCTGAAGCAGAGACATCTCCTCTCTTTCATTGATGAAAAAGGCGCGATTGAGTTCAAGGCCACGCGGCTCGACGACGGGGCGAGCGGGAATCGCCAACAGGGGCGCGTCGCCGTCTGGGAGAGGATGGGCGAGGTGCAGAGTAAGATCAGCGAGGTCGTGCAGGGGTTGAGAAACATTCTCAACGAGGAGGGGCAGGACGAGTCGCTCTCCTTCTACATCCTCAGCGGAACCTGCGGCGGCACGGGCAGTTCGTCGTTCCTCGACGTGGCTTACATCCTCGACCGCGAGGTCAAGATGCACATTAAAGAAGGCGACCCGAAAATTCGCGCCGTCCTCTTCATGCCCCAGTGGTACGTCCAGCAGCAGCGCGGCACGCAGGCCAACACGCGCATCGTCCAGAACTACGAGAGCAACGCCTTCGCTTTCTTCGAAGAGATCAATTACTTCCTGGAGGATTACTACTCCGGCATCGAAGAGGGCAAGGGCACGAAGTATCGCCACGTCTTCGTCGATCCGACCATCGATCAAGGCATCGAGTATTTCAACGAGCGTTGGGCGCTTTTTAACTTCGCCCTCCTCATCGACAGCACGACCGAGCAAGGCGCGGTGATGACGGACGAGCAGATGTACCAGAACACCGCCGAGTTACTCTTCTACTGGCATCAGGGACACACGCGCGGGACGATGGTGGCCGACATGGACAACCATCTCACCAACGCCTACTACAACTCCAGACCCGTCCCCGCTTTCATGACCATGGGCTATCGCGCGCTCCAGTTTCCGGAGAAGCTGATGCGCGATTACTTCGTGCGTCGCTTCCTCTATGAGCTATTTAAGTTCGGCCTCGTCGGCCACCCCTTCGAGGCGGCTTATCACGACGAGGAGGCGCGGCAGAAAGAGCAGCGTGAAATTTTCCGGCAGGGAGTCGCCCGCTATATCTTCGCAGACCGGCGCGAAGAGGGCGTCCCGAACCTCGAAGACTCGCGTCAGAACATCGTCGAACGCTACCTCCAGAGCATGACCGTCGGGCAGTTCAAGCGAAACGAGGAGGGATGGCGTTTTATGGGCGGCGGCAAGGGCGAGTATGACCCGGAGAAGATCGCCAATGCCGAACAACTGCGGCGGCTCATCGAATTGGCCGATACGCTGATCGTCAACATCAAGAACGAGATGAGCGAGACGTTTCGCTCCTCCGACGACCCCACCGGGAGCGAGAAGCTCATGCGCGCGAAGCGTTTCGGGACG
>DASQNL010000595.1:0-1700 GCA_035644995.1 Pyrinomonadaceae bacterium
GAGGACATAGCCCTCCTCGTTCAAATCGGGCGGCACAGTCAAGTTCGCGCGTTTGAGCGCGGCCTCGACCGGCGCGAGATTGATCGTACCTACCAGAATCGTGCGCCGCGCGCGCGCGCGACCGATGGAGAGTTTGAGCGCGCCCGCCGTGTCTCGCACGTCGTCGATAAAATCCTCGGCCGCGAAACGGTCATCCGGCGAACGCGCGTCGGCGAGCGCGAGGCGCACGTCGGGCG
The DNA here is from genome assembly GCA_035644995.1 of Pyrinomonadaceae bacterium. Taxonomy (GTDB): domain Bacteria; phylum Acidobacteriota; class Blastocatellia; order Pyrinomonadales; family Pyrinomonadaceae; genus JAIVJZ01. The sequence continues at coordinate 237 of DASQNL010000595.1, forward strand.
TCAGTGGAAACAGTTCGCCGGTCGGCCTCACTTGTTTCGGCTGCGGGATGAGACGCAAGGCTACCGCGCCCGCCTTCGAGTCTTCTTGCGCTCGCGCCTCCGTCGAGGCGATGGCGAACAACAGCATGAGCGCGCCGCACGACCCACACAACAGACGCAGCCGCGGCCTTCGTGATAAATTATTTGTCACAGTGATTTTTGCGAAACTCGAATTGATCCGAACGAGAAGACTTTTACTCGAAAACCGATGCGAATATCAATTAGCACGAGGGCGGCGGGAGCAGGAGGTGGCGGCGCGTGTCGTTGATGCTTGAGGAGATCGCGGAGCAACCCGAAGCCTTGCGGCGCACGATAGAGGCGGAGCGCGGGAAGGTGGAACAACTCGGCGCATTCCTGCGCGCGCGCGGCATCAACCTGATCGTGCTCGTGGCGCGCGGCAGTTCCGACAACGCGGCTCTGTTCGGCCGCTACCTGCTCGAAGTGGCGACGGGCATCCCCGTCTCTTTGAGCGCGCCAAGCGTCCACACGCTCTACGGGGCGCGGCTCAATTTGCGCCACGCGCTCGTCGTCGGCGTCTCGCAATCGGGCGAGGGCGAAGACATCAACCGCGTCCTTGAGAACGCGCGGGCGGGCGGCGCGTTCACCGTCGGCATCACGAACGAAGCGAAGTCCGCGATGGTTTCGCTGGTTGACGAAACGCTGCTCATGCACGGCGGGCGCGAACGCTCCGTCGCCGCCACCAAAACTTTCACGGGGCAGATGCTCCACTTCCACATGCTCGCCGCCGCGCTCGCCGACGGACGCGCCGAGCACACGAACTACGACGCGATCCCGGAGATGGCCGAGCGCGCGCTCGAACTCCGCGCCGCCGTCGAAGAGACGGTCGAGCGTTACGTCTTCATGGAGAACTGCGTCGTCGTCGGGCGCGGGCTGCTTTACGCGAACGCTTACGAGATGGCTTTGAAGTTGATGGAGACGTGCTACGTCGTGGCCGAGCGCTTCTCCTCCGCAGATTTCCTGCACGGGCCGCTCGCGATGGTCGAGCGCCACTTCCCCGTCATACTCTTCGCGCCGCCCGGCGTCACCCTTGAGAGCACGCGCACGCTCCTCGCGCGCCTACGCGAACTTCGCGCCGACACGCTCGTCATCACGGGCGACGACGAAGCCGCACGCGCAGGCACGCGTTCGCTTCGCCTTTCGCCCGACATCAACGAATTTCTCGCTCCCATCCCCTACATCATCCCCGCCCAACTCTTCGCCGCGCTCCTCGCCGCCGCCAAAGGACTCGACCCCGATGCCCCGCGCTCGCTCTCAAAAGTAACGCGCACGCTTTAGAGCCGTGACAAGTGACGAGTGACAAGTTAGAAAGACAAGCTGTTTTAACTTGTCACTTGTCACTCGTCACTGCTTTACAGGCACGAGTCGCAGGATGCGGTCGTCGTCCTTTGCGGGCGTGCCGCGCCC
>DASQNL010000596.1:0-1544 GCA_035644995.1 Pyrinomonadaceae bacterium
ACGTCTGTTGCAATATCTCGCGTGCCCGTCGTGCGAGGGCGAGTTGGCGTTGGCGTCCGTCGCCGCGACGGAGGAGACGCGCGGGTGGGCGGAGGTTTTGGAGGGCGAGTTGGCGTGCGAGGTTTGCGCGCGCCGGTTCGCGGTGCGGCGCGGCGTGCCGCGCTTCGCGGACGTAAATGAAATCGAGAGCGAGAAGGCGGCGACGGCCGAGAACTTCGGCTGGCAATGGCAGCACTTCACGCAGACCGACGAACGCTACGACGAGCAGTTTCGCGGTTGGCTCGCGCCCGTCCGGCCGGAGTTCTTCAAAGACAAACTCGTGCTCGAAGGCGGGTGCGGGAAGGGGCGGCACACGCAACTGGCGGCCGCGTGGGGCGCGCGCGATGTCGTCGGCGTGGATTTGAGCGACGCGGTCGAGACGGCCTTCGCCGCCACGCGCGATCTGCCGAACGCGCACGTCGTACAGGCCGACATCTATCATCTGCCGGTCAGGCGGCGCGCGTTCGATTACGCGTTCTCGGTGGGCGTCCTGCACCACCTGCCAGACCCGCGCGCCGGGTTCGTCGCGCTCTCGACGCGCGTGCGGGCGGGCGGTCATCTGTCGGCGTGGGTCTACGGCGCGGAGAACAACGAGTGGATCACGCGCTACGTGTCGCCGCTGCGCGAGCGCGTCACGTCGCGCATCAGTCGCCGCGCGCTGCTGCACCTGTCGAAACTCCCGACCGCGCTCGTCTACGCCGCGACGAAACTCGTCTACGCGCCCGTCAACCGCAGCGCACGCGGCGCGACGCTCGCGCGCCATTTGTTTTACAATGACTACCTGAAATCAATCGCCGCTTTCGGCTGGCGCGAGCAACACACCATCGTCTTCGACCACCTCGTCGCGCCGACGGCCTTCTACATTTCACGCGCGGAGTTTGCCGGGTGGTGGCGCGAGATCGAGGCGGCCGGGGTCGAAATCGGCTGGCACAATCAGAACAGTTGGCGCGGATTCGGGCGCATTGAAGGCGGGACGGAAGATGGCAAGTGAAGTTAAACCGGGCGGGTTGCCGTTGTTGCCGCGCGAGATGGAGCGGCACACTTACGCCATCATGTACGAGGTCGAAGGCTCGCACTGGTGGTTCGCCGGTCGTCGCCGCATCCTCGAAAGTTTCATCCGGTCAATCGTCGCCGCGTTGAATTTACAGGGACGCGCGCGGCCGCGCATCCTCGACGTGGGCTGCGGCACGGGCGCGAACCTGGAGATGCTCGCGCAGTTCGGCGAGGCCGAAGGCGTTGACGTGTCGGAAGACGCGCTCGCCTTCTGCCGCGCGCGCGGCCTCGGACAGGTGAAGCTCGGCGCGGCCGAACAGTTGCCCTACGCGGACGCCTCCTTCGACCTCGTGACCGCGCTCGACGTGGTGGAGCATCTGGACGACGATGCGGCGGGCTTGCGCGAGATGCGGCGGGTCTTGCGTCCCGGCGGGCGCGCGCTCCTGTTCGTCCCGGCTTTCATGTGGCTGTGGGGCGTGCAGGACGACGTGAGCCATCACCGCCGCCGCTAC
>DASQNL010000597.1:0-2733 GCA_035644995.1 Pyrinomonadaceae bacterium
GCGCGCCCGTCGGCCAAGGCCGCGCGGTGGCGCGAGTTCAAAAGCCTTATCGCGCGCGCGACCTCCGCGCCCGCCCCCTCGCCCTGCACGCGCGTCGGGGCGAGCAGCACGTTGACGGTGCGCGTCCGGCGCGCGATGACGCGCAGGATGTCGTGGACGGCCGCGCCCGTCGGCGACGTGACGACGCCGACCCGGCGCGGCAGAAGCGGCAGCGGTCGCTTCAACTCTTCGGCGAACAACCCTTCAGCCGCGAGCCGATCACGCATCTGCTCGAAGGCCACGCGCAGCGCGCCCGCGCCCACAGGGTCGAGTCCTTCGACCAGCAACTCGTACTCGCCGCGCGGCTCGTACACGGTCAGACGCCCGCGCGCGCGCACCTGCAAACCGTCCGACGGGCGAAAACGTATGCGTCCGTTCACGCCCCGAAAACATTTCGCGTGAAGTTGCGCGCCCTCGTCCTTGATCGTGAAATACCAGTGGCCGGAAGCCGCCGCTTTGAAGTTGGAAATTTCGCCTTCGACCCACACCGACGCGAAACGATTCTCCAGCGCGCCGCGCACCTGCGAAGTCAACTCCGACACGGAGAGCGGGCGTCGCTCCGTCTCGTCGAACAGGGATAAAAGTAGCGAACTTTTCATTCAACTGCACTCGAAGCCAGACAATTTTCCAGAGCCACTATCAACGACGGCAACTCGCCCGTCGCTGTCTGCCAGACAATATCAACGTTGATGTTGAAGTAAGCATGTATTAAACGGTTGCGCATGCCGACGATGTTGAGCCAAGGAATCTCCGAGCAGCTTGCACGGCACTCATCCGAAACTCTACCCGCCGCTTCACCGATAATCTCGACAGACTTTACGAGCGATAAAAGCAACATTCTGTTTTCGTCAAGAGCACGACGCTCTTTGCCCGCGACAAACGACAACGCCTCGCGCGCGGCGTCCAACATGTGCTGCAAGCGGATGGCGTCATTCCTGTGCATATTGAACTTCGGCTGAGGCCAGCACCTCATCTCGAAAGTAAAGACTTAAATCCTGCGGCGTGCGCAAATCAACTTTGCGATTTCCCAACAAGCCGGAGAGTTCACGCTCCACACCCGCGAGTTGGAGGAAACCGGGCACGTGTCCCGCCTCGAATTCGACGAGCACGTCAATGTCGCTGTCAGGCCGAAAATCGCTTCGCAAGACCGACCCGAAGAAGGCCAGTTTGCGTATGTGATGGCGACGGCAAAACTCCCCGATCTCGTCGCTCGCTACTTTGATATTCGTCTTGTTCATCCTCGTTTAAGACCCGTCAACGCAACGCGCACTTACATCGCGGATGGTAACACCCGCCAACGCCTGCCGTCCAAAATGTTCCACGTTAGTTTGACTGTTGAGTTGTGCCGGCGACCGCAGGACTCAAACGCACGACCGCGCCCTCGCGCGCGACGCGCACGCGCACGCGGCCACGCGTGGCGGCGTTGGTCGTGGCATAGCTGACGGTGTAGGAGGTGCGTAGTTGCGCGACGACATCGTCGTAGGCCGTTTGCAGTTCTTCAAAACGCCGGACGGGGTAATAGACGCCGCCGGAGACGCTGGCGAGTTTGCGCCCCTCTTCGTCCGCGCGCGAGGTGAGCGTTAAGAAACGCGAGCGCGTCGGGTCGAGCGTGGTGGCGGCGGCAGGCGCGCTCGACGCGGGGATGAGGCCGGAAGGGATGTAGAGCGGGTAGACGACAGCGCCCGTCTCGATGATGGTCTCTAAGATGTACGGGAACGGGATGAAGGAGCGGTTGTCGTCGCCGTCGGAGATGACGACGATGGCCGTGCGTTCGTCGCGCAGCGGCTTCAAGGTGTGGACGAGCGTGTAGGCGAGCGCGTCGTAGAGCGCCGTGCCGCCGCCCGCTTCGATGTCCTTGATGCGCGCGGCTAAGAGGCTGCGGTCGGTCGTGAAGTCGGAGATGAGTTGGATGTCGTCGCGGAAACTGATGATGGCGATGCGATCCTGCGGGCTGACCGTGTTGACGAAGGCGAGCGCGGATTTCCTGACGTAGTCCAGACGCTCCTCGACGCTTCCCGAAACGTCCAAAAGCAACACGAGATTGAACGGCGTGCGCGAAGGCGAGACATCCACGACCTCGCGCACCGCCTCGCCCTCCGAGACGCTGAAGTCTTTGCGCTCAAGCCCGCTGATCGCGCGCCCGAATCTGTCCGTCACGTTCGCGTTGACGCGCATCAACTGCGGCGCAACTTCGCTCGCCGCCGCGCGCTCGCCCTTCGCCGCGACGGTCAACACGGGCGCGCTTCCGCGCGGCGGCGGCAAAGTCCGTGCGTATTCGCCGACGAAGCGCGGCGTCACCTTGCGTATGGCCTCGATCAAATCCTGATTGCCGCTGCGGATGATGGCGCGCGCCGCCTCCGTCAACTGCCGCTCGCGCAAGTCCGCCGGAACGCTCGCCGGATCGACGCCGAACAAAATCACGCCGCGCTCCGTCTCGAAGTCCAGCTTGACGCGCAGGTCGCGCTTCGCCTTCTTGTCGCCGATGCGACCCGACACCTCGAAACGCCCTCCGCGCCCCTCCTCAACCTTCCCCAACTCCACCTCGCTGTAAAAACGCGGTCGGCTCGCCGTCCAGCGAAAACTGTAGCGCAAAGAATCGAGCGGCACGTCCGCGCGAATCGTCCCCGTGTCCGTCAAAGCCTCTGCCTCGCTGAGCGGCCCCGACACGTCAACCGCCCCGCCGCGCGTCGGGGC
>DASQNL010000598.1:0-2102 GCA_035644995.1 Pyrinomonadaceae bacterium
CCTGCGCCCCGGCGATGACGGGCAGCGCGGCCGCGAGCGCGAAAAGCAGGAACGCAGCCGTCAGGCGGTTCCGGTGTCTCATGTTACTCATAACGTTTCTCCTTATCAGGTTGCACTCACCCGGCGCGCACTTAACTGAGCGCGCGGGCGGCGACCGTTAGCGACGATTCGTGCGCGGCGACGTTTTCGTTCCCGCCGGGTGAGTTGCGCCGCCCGCGCCCTCGCCCGCCAGCAGACTGAAACGCTTGCGCGTCTCGGCAGACCAGCCGGGGATGATCTCCGTCACCACGCCCTTGTCATCCACCATGACCGACATCGGCACGGAGAGTTCGTCCGTCGCGTAGAGGCTCTCAATCGCCCGCACGCCGCCGAGGTAATTCGGATACTGCACCCCATGCGCCTTGATGAAACCGGCCACGTCGGCCTTCGGGTCGCTGTCCACGTTCAGGCCGATCAAATCGATGCCGCGCGCGGCGAGCGGGGCGCGCAGAGCTTCGAGTTCCGGCATCTCGGCGGCGCAAGGCGTACACCACGTCGCCCAGACGTTGAGGAGCGCGCGGCGGCCGGGCTTCAACTGCCGACGCAGAGAGGTGGCGACGCGACCCACGGGCTTCAAAGCCAGTTCCGGCATCACCTGTCCGACTTTGATTTTCAACCCTTGCGCGAAGGCTTCGGCGCGCGTCAGAGGGTCGGGCAGTTTGGCGCGCGCCACCGTCAATTCCTCCGTGCGCCCCGCGCCCTCACGCAGCAACAGCGTCGCGCCCGCTTTCGCCTCGCCCGCGAACCGCTCCACCTTGCCGTGCGGCCACGTCACTTCGATCCACTCGGCGCGGGCGTCTTGTCCCAGCCCGAACAGGAGGCGCGGGTCGTGCTGCGAGATGAAACCCGCGCCGCCGTCCTTGATCTTCGTGAGCGTGCCCTGAGAAGTCTTGACGCGGACGATTGCGCTGAAAGCGTCGCGCCCGGTGCGCGCGTTGCCTTCGAGCGCGACGCGCAGCCAGTTGTTGGCCTGCCCGACGTTGTTGCGAAACAGCAGATGAGCTTGACCCTGAATGGTCGTCGAGAACACGTCGAGGTCGCCGTCGTTGTCGAAGTCGGCGAAGACGCCCGCCCGCCCGTCTGTGATCGAGTCGATGCCGGAGACGCCGGAGATGTCCATGAACTTCTTCGTGCCCAGATTCAAATAGAGCGGGTCGCGTTCGTAGCCGCTGAAGGAGAAGCCCTCGCCGAACATCAACTGCGTCTGATCCGTGCGGAGCGCGCCCTTCTCTTCCTTGCCATCATTTTTCTGCGTCACGACCTGACGCCAGAAGTGGCTTCAAGTGTCCTTCATGGACTTGCCGGAGATGAAGCCGTTCGGCGTGTAGATGTCTTCCCAGCCGTCGTTGTCGAAATCTATGAAGCCGCCGCCCCACGCCCAGCCGCCGCCGAAACCGCCCACTTCGGAAGTCACGTCCTTAAACTTCCCCGCGCCCTGATTCTCGAAGAGGTTGTTGCCCGCCGCGAGTTTCTTCAAGACGTTGTCCTTCGCGCTCTGGTTCGGGAAGAGACGCGAGAGGATGCGATTGCCCGCCGTCGAAGACATGTTCGAGGCGTGCACATCTAAGAGACCGTCGTTGTTGTAGTCGCCGAAGGAGACGCCCATGCCGTTGCCGGGGTCGAGCACGCCGCGCTCCTTAGCCTCGTCCGTAAACTTGCCGCCCTGATTGATGAACATCGCCTTCTCGCCGAAATCGTTGGCGACGTAGAGATCGAGACGGCCGTCCGCGTTCACGTCGGCGAAGGCCGCCGCGTAGCTCCAGCGGCTATCGTCCACGCCCCACGCTCGCGCCTCTTCCTTGAAGGTGCCGTCCGGCTGGTTGATGAGCAGGAGGTTCGGCGTGCCGTTCGTGGCGCGAAACCAGGAGTCGGGCGTGATCTGCCCGTAGCGATTGTAGGAGGTGACGTAGATGTCCTGCCGCCCGTCGTTGTTCACGTCGCCCGCGACCGCCGAGAAGCCGATGGCCGTGTGGCCGCCGACGCCCGATTCCTGCGACACGTCGCGGAACTCCAACCGGCCGTCGGGCACGAGGCGGTTCTCGAACAGCACTTGCGCGCCGACG
>DASQNL010000599.1:0-12993 GCA_035644995.1 Pyrinomonadaceae bacterium
GAGAAGGGCAAAGACCTGCTCAAATATCTGTGCCCGCCGGACGGGTTCCCCGACCAGCTTTCGCAGCCCAGCCCTCCCGCCCGGCCGTTCGCGGCGGAACTCTTCATCCCTCCCGTGAAAGTGCCCGTGGCGAAGCTCAACCCGCCGCCCGACCCGAGCGCGCATCAACGCTACGCCGAGTTCGCCCCGAAGAAGTTCTATGAGATCAGGGAGACCGAGATCAACTGGCGGTATCACCCGGAGCCGCCCTACGACAAGGGAAGTTGGTCGTGGGGCTTCGACGGGGTGACGCCCGGCCCCATCTACCACGCGTATTACGGCGAGCCGATCCTCGTGCGTCGCTACAACACGCTGCCGCCGGTGCGCGAGAGCAAAGTCACCTTCGCGTCGCCCTCGACGACGACTCACCTCCACAACGCGCACACGGCCTCCGAGTCGGACGGCAACCCGCAGGACTGGATCAACCCCGGAGAGTTCTGGGATCACCACTACTGCAACTTCCCTTCGGGATTCGACCCGCGCGAGAAACTGACCACGCTCTGGTATCACGACCACCGCATCGACTTCACCGCGGCCAACGTCTACGCCGGACTCGCCGGCTTCTACCTCCTCTTCGACGAAGAGGACTCGAACAACGAGAACGATCCGAACCCGAAGGCGTGGCGTTTGCCGAGCGGCAAATACGACGTGCCGCTCATCCTGCACGATGTGTTGTTCGCGGCGCAGCCGGACGGGTCGGCGCAAGTCGCCTTCAATCCCTTCGTCACCGAGGGGTGGCTCGGCGACATGGTCACCGTCAACCGCAGGATTCGCCCGCACTTCAAGGTCGAACGGCGCAAGTATCGCTTTCGCATCATCAACGGCGGGCCGTCGCGCTTCTACCAACTCTTCCTCAGTTCGGGCAAGCCCTTCACCATCATTTCCGGCGACGGCAACTTTCAGCCTGAGCCGGTTCGCGCCGAGAGCATCTACTTCAGCGTGTCGCAGCGCGTGGACATCATCATCGACTTCACCGACTACAAGGTGGGCGATTCCGTGATGCTCGTCAACCGGCTGGAGCAGACGAACGGGCGGGGGCCGACCGGCCGCCTGCTCGACCCCGGCGACGGCATCCTGCGCTTCGATGTCGTCCCGGCGACCGCCCCCGATCCGAGCCGCATCCCCGATTCCTTACGCCCCCTGCCCACCATCAACCTCGACGAGGTGAAGTTCCACCGCACTTGGGAGTTCGACTACGACGGCGGCGTGTGGACGATCAACGGCCGCGTCTTCGACCCGAACCGCATCGACGCAGGGATCGAGCAGGACACGGCGGAAATCTGGACGTTTCGCAACGCGGGCAACGACTGGGCGCACCCCATTCACAGCCACTTCACGGAGTTTCTGATCCTCGAAATCAACGGCAAGCCCTACCCCTACAACGCCATTCAGGACAGGAACGAGCAACTGAAACCGTCCTTCAACGCCCGCCCGTCCGCCGAAGACCGGCCGCGTCTGGCAGGGGCTTTGCCGTCCGCCGCCGAGCCGCCGCTCAAAGTCTTCATGGGCGGCCCGCGCCGCGACGTGGCGACGCTGCTGCCCGGCGACGAGGTGAAGGTCTTCATGCGCTGGAGAGACTTCCTCGGCAAGTACGTGATGCACTGCCACAACGTCATTCACGAAGACCACTCGATGATGATTCGCTGGGACATCGTCGAGCCGGGGCGGGGCTTCCTCGGGCCGCGCATGGTGGGCGACCCGCCCGTCTTTTTGGAGGAACGTCCGCCGGGCGTGATCCCCGGCGAGGAGTGAAACCGGCGGGAAGCGGCCGGGATAAGTTGCCCGGCGCGTGAGAGCGTGCCGATACCGGAGAGAGGAACCCTTGATGACGAACAGAAGAAACATGCTGGCGCAACTGGCGGCGGGAGCCGCCGCCATCCCCGCCCTCGCTTTCGGCGCGGCGGCGCAAAAGACGCGCGAAGGCGAGCCGCCGGAGGCATCCTCCCCGGCCGCCGGGAAAGACGCGCCGTGCGTGCGCCCCGCGGGCGGGGGAACTTACGCGAACTATTTCCCCAACGTCGTCGTCCACACGCACGACGGCCGGAAGGCGTTGTTCTACCAAGACCTGCTGCGCGGCCGCGCCGTGCTCATCAACTGCATGTCCATCAGGAACGAAGCCCTGTATCCGGTGACGGCGAACCTCGTCAGAGTGCAACGGCTGCTCGGCGAGCGGCTGGGGCGCGACGTTTTCATGTACTCGCTCAGCGTTGACTCCGAAAACGACACGCCCGCCGCCCTGCGCGCTTTCGCCGAACGGCACGGGGTCGGAGCGGGCTGGCTCTTTCTCTCGGCCGGCGCGGAAGCCGTGCAGGCCGTGCGCGGCCGGCTCTTTGCCCACAATGGCGCGCCCCCGCGGCAGGGTTCCGCCCCGGCGAAGGATAGCTCGATGGGTCTCGTCCGCTACGGCAACGAAGCAGTGGGGCTGTGGGGGTCTGTGCCGTCCAAAGCGGAGCCGGAGTGGATCGTCGAGCGGCTCTCATGGGTCGAGGCGCGGCCTGCGCCGGCGGCGGGCGAGTTTCGCCGCGGCGGGCCGTTCGCTTCCACGGCGGCGAAAGCATCGCTCAACGTCGGTCGACGCTCGTAGCTCTGAACAGGAGGAGGAAGGTCTGTGATGAAGTCCGTGATGAAGTCTCTATACCCTGTCGCTAAAGCGGCGACGCTCGCGCTGGCTCTGCTCACGCCCACGCTTTCCCTCGCGCAGCAAACGCCGCTCTGCCCTTATCGGGGCACCCCCACCGCCGCGCCCGATTGCCACCCCTACCCGCAGCCGCGCCCGATGGCGACCCCCGTGCCCTCGCCCGTCGGCAAGGTGCTCAACATCGAAACCATCGAGAGCGTCTTCCCGAAGCCGGAGGTTGACCCCTTCACGCTGCCGCCGGGGACGAACTTCCTCCCGACGATCTACACCAACATGTTCGACTCCGAAGGCAAGGAGATGTTGAACACCCTGCCCTCGACGCCGAGGAACCCTTACAACCTGCACGACGGCGATCCGGTGGTGACGGAGATCAACCCCGCGTCGCCCACCGACGATCTGCGCGCCGTCTTCGAGCAGGTCATGCGCCTCGCGGGTCAGCCGGGCAGGGAAGCGGCCGAGGTCGAGATCATCAACCGCTCGCTCCGGCGGGGCATCGACATTCTGGAAGGCAACCCGCTCCCCGACCGCGCCTACAGCGGCATCCCCGTGCTGCACTACATGGGGCCGGAGAAGATCAAACAGGTGACGCCGATCTATGACGACACGGGCAAGACGGTGGTGGGCGGCAACGTCAACATTCATCAGGTCTGGTACGACAGCCACATCGAATCCGATACCGCCTTCGTCGATCCGAGCGCGGTGATGAACGTGCCCTGGACGGTGACCTTCACGGTGGACGTGCTGAACCGGGGCGAGGACGACTTCTCTCCCTTCGTGATGTACTGGGATCCGCCCGCGCCCGCGCCCTCGCCGGGCGCGCCCAAGCCGATGCCGAAGCCGCACGTCGGGATGGATCAGAGCTTCTTCCCGATGGAGAACGGCACGCGCACCGTCTTCAAAATCAAGATGGCGCAAGGTAAATATCTCAACCTCACTTACACGTGGGGATGGAGAGTCCACCCGCCGCGCGCGCAGGTCTTCGAGAACGCGAGGAAGATGGTGAGCGTCAACGGCGGCCAGCCCATGTCGCTGCCCGATTGGGAGCGTTCGGTGTTCTGCCCCCGCGATCAAGCCGGGGGCGTCGTTCCGTGCAAGCCGAGTTTGAACGATGCCTCGAAGCGTTGGGCGATCTCCAAGATCGGCGACCTCGCGCCGGAGAAGCAGATGTGGAATGCGTTGCGCGCCGCGCGCGAGGCGGCCGGGCGCGGCGACTATGCACGCGTTCTCGCCAGCGTCCGCGAGGCTTACGGCACCTTCGACGCGCGGGGCAACAAGGTGGCCGACGGCCACTTCGACGACTGGGGCAACCGCACCCGCCTGCCGCGCGCGGGCAAGCAGCGTGTGACGGTGGACAAAGACTCAGACCTCACGTTGCTCTACGTCAACAACACCATTTACGCCGAGTTCACAGACCGCAGCGACTTCATCAACGACGCCCAGCGAATCGATTTCACCCGCTGGAAAATGCGCGGCACGCAACTCAAAGTGACCATCTACAACGGCGACAACTTCGAGCACGGCTACCAGAACGTGGACTTCGGCGGCGCGCGCGGTTGGGAGAATCAGTTCAAGTCGTCCGTCAAGGTCGGAGGCTCCGGCTGCTGGTTCACTTTCGGCCGCGCCCACTGGTGGATGAACATCCCGAACACCGCCAACGGCGATCTCGCCGTGGTGATCCCGGCGGCGACGGCCGCCCCGTATCAGCCCTCGATGCGTAAGGTCAACATCACGTTCAACTACGAGCCGTCGCGCCGCCTCAGGTTCTACCAGTTCGACCCGCTCCATCACGACGTGGCGATCTTCTCGATTCACTAGGAAGGGACGGGCGGCGCGGCCGCCGTAAGACTCCGGAGCCTTGCGGCCGTCGCCTCGCGTGCGACTATGCTTGAGGCCGACCTCGTCAGGTTGATTCTGGGAGTCCTTTTTCTGGCCTGCCTGCTGGCCGTCTTGTATCTCCGGCGGAGGCAGGCGGCCAGATTGATCATGGCAATCGGCGCGCTGCACGTGCTCGGCGCGGCGTGGGTCGGTCGTGAGCCGCTGGCGCGGATATTCCGAGACGGGTTCTTCGGCGAGGCGGATTCCTCGCTCGGCCGGATTCCTTCGCACACGGACAGGGAGTTGATTTTCTGGTCGCTGCTGTGGGGAGTCTTCACGTTCCTGCTGGGTCAGTTCATCTCTTGGGCGGCGAGAGAGGGGAAACGTCCCCCGGCATATTTCGGTTGGGAACTGGCGGCGATCAGCCTGGTCGCGGCGTCGCTGACGCCGAAGGACGGGTTCTGGTTGTTGTTGCTGCCCGCCTACCTGCTGATCAGAGGGGCGGGGCGGGCGACGGATGAAAAGAGTAGCTAACCGGAGTTCGACTCACATGCGGGGAGCGCGGCGGAATCGTCCGGCGAGTTGTTTCGAACGCGCCGGCCGTTCGGCTCCCGCTTCGGAGACATAGCCCCATGCAGCATCCGCACACATCAATCCACGCGCGGCGCAGGCGCACCGCGTTCGCGCTCTGCCTCTTGCCGCTACTGCTGACGCTGACGCCCCCGCTCCCGGACGCGCGGGCGGCGCACGCGGCAGAGGCGGCGCAGAAGGAACAGCGGCAGCAACCGCCGCCGCCCGCTCAAGACGACCACGCGCATCACCGGCCGAAGCCCGCGCCCGAACGTTTCCTTCGCACGGTCGCGTCCTACACGCCGCCGGATGTGATGCTCGTCGGCATGAACGGCGAGAAGGTCGCGCTGGCCTCCGCGCTCGGCGGCGATGAGCCGATCATGTTGCAGTTTATCTTCACCACCTGCCCGACCATCTGCCCCGTGATGAGCGCGACCTTCGCGGCGGCGCAAGACCGGCTTGCCGCCGGGTCGGAGAAGGTGCGGATGATCTCCATCTCGATTGACCCGGAGCAGGACACGCCGCCGCGTCTGCGCGAGTACGCGCGAAAGTTCAAGGCCGGCTCGCGGTGGCTTTTCCTGACGGGCGAGGCGGACGACATCGCGGCCGTCCGCAAGTCGTTCGACGCATACGGCAACAACAAGATGCGCCACGAGCCGCTCACCTTTCTGCGCCTCTCGCCGACCGCACCCTGGGTGCGGCTCGACGGCCTGATGAGCGCGACCCAACTGCTCGCCGAATACAAACGGCTCAACGCCAAATGAACATCATCCGACAATCGCTGCCCGCCGCGCCGAGGCCGCCGCGTTCCCGTCGCCCGGCGCGGCGCGCGTCGCCGCTTCTGCCGGCCTGCGCCCTGCTCGTGTGCGTCGTCGCCTGTGGGTCTTCGTCGAGAGCGCAAACGCCCGCGTCCGCGCCCGATGCCGCGCTCGGCGAGCGTATCTACCGCGAAGGGGTTCTACCCGGCGGCGGGTCTGTGCGCGCCACGGTGCAGGGCGATGTCGAGGTGGAAGGAACGCAGTTCAACTGCGCCACGTGTCATCGCCGGAGCGGGTTCGGGACGAGCGAGGGCGCGGCCTTCGTCCCCCCCGTCACGGGTTCCGCGCTCTACCGGGAGAAGGAACCGCGCGGAGCCGACCTGTTCAGGAGACTCTTTCAGGAAGTTCAGCCGAAACGTTTCCGGGCGCGCGTGCGAGACCCGCGCCCGCGCCCGGCCTACACGGACGAAACTCTCGCCGCCGCGCTCCGGGGCGTAGACCCCACGGGGCGCGAACTCGATCCGCTGATGCCCCGTTACCGCCTCGGCGCGGAAGACGCCGCGCATCTCATCGCTTACTTGAAATCCCTCTCCGCAGCCCCCGCGCCGGGCGTCACCCGCACGACGATCCACTTCGCCACCGTCGTCCCGGAAAACATCGAGCCGGGAAAGCGTCGCGCGCTGCTCGATGTGATGCACGCGTATGTGCGCTGGAAGAACGCCGACACGGCGCGGCTGCTCCGTCGCCCCGCGCCGACGGCCTGGTATCAGGAGGATTTGAATGAGACCTACCGCGAATGGGCACTGCACGTCTGGGAACTGAAAGGCCGCGCCGAGACGTGGCCGGCGCAACTCGACGCGCTCTATCGCGAGCAGCCCGTGTTCGCCTTGCTCGGCGGCATCGGCGAGGGCGACTGGCAGCCGGTGCACGACTTCTGCGAGCGAAGCGAGGTGCCGTGCCTGTTTCCGCAGACCGACCGGCCGGTCGTCTCGCGCGAGGGCGCATACTCGCTCTACTTTACGAAGGGCTTGACCGTCGAGGCCGAGTCGCTCGCACGCCACTTGCTCGAAGCGGCGCAGGCCGGCGTGCGGACGCGCATCGTTCAGGTGTATCGCAACGAGGGGGGCGGGCTGACGCTCGCGCGTGCATTCGCGCGAGCGTTCGGCGCGGGCAAAGCGTCGGACGTGCGCGAGCGCGTGATCCGTGGCGCGCAAAAGCTCACGCCCGGCTTCTGGAAGAACCTCCTTGAGGGGGAGCGTGCCGCCGCGCTCGTCCTGTGGCTCGACGAAGAGGATTTGCGCACGCTCGATGCTCCGCCCGTCGCGGCGCGCACAGCCCGCCGCATCTATCTCTCTTACGGGTTGCTGAAAGATGCGCCGCCGCCGCGCTCGTTAAAGAGTCTTGGGGAGGAGGTCTACCTCACTTACCCTTACGCGCTGCCGCAGGCCGAGACGCCGCACGTCTACCGCGTCCGGGCTTGGCTTCGTTCCAGAGGCGTCAGAGGGTTGCACGAGCGCGTCCAACTCAACGCCTACTTCGCGCTCGCCGTCGCCGATCATGCGTTGATGAGATTGGCCGGTAACTTTTC
This sequence comes from Pyrinomonadaceae bacterium, assembly GCA_035644995.1. Taxonomy (GTDB): domain Bacteria; phylum Acidobacteriota; class Blastocatellia; order Pyrinomonadales; family Pyrinomonadaceae; genus JAIVJZ01. The sequence continues at coordinate 7,409 of DASQNL010000599.1, forward strand.
CAGAGACTATTTCATCGAGACCGTCGAACACGAAACCGAGAACGCTTTGAACCCCGGCGTCTTCCCCCGCCTCAGTCTCGGCCCCGGTCAGCGTTTCGCCTCGAAGGGGAGTTACATCGTCAAGTTGTCCGACGCCGCGACGGGCAGACTTGATCCCGCCAGCGGATGGATCATACCTTAGAAGCTGTGTGAACAAGTCCCGTGAGGGACGATTGCTAATAGCCCGGCGATTTATCGCCGGGGATCAGGTGGCGAGATACAGTTTGAGTCCCGGAGGGACGATTGAATGGGGCTGAACATTCAATCGTCCCTCCGGGACTTCATGTCAAATGCACGTTCACCATCCCAGCCATCAATGGCCGGGCTATGATCAAATGTCCCTCCGGGACAAATACAGCTTTACTTTCTTAGGCTCGAATTATTCCCGGTTGAGAAACATCGCCGCCCGTCTCCTTGCCGCGACGCGGCGGCCGGACGTTTCATCCTTATGCCGAACATACTCTCCGCATCCGAGGGGCGCATCGTCGCGGCGGGCTATTTTCTGGCCTTCGCCTCCGGCGCGACCGCGCTCGTCTACGAAGTGCTCTGGACTCGACAGTTTATCTCTCTCTTCGGCGCGACGACGCCCGCCGTCTCGGCCACGTTGTCGGCCATCTTCCTCGGCTTCGCGGCGGGAAACGCGTTTGTCGGCAGTCGCTCGGCGCGTTGGCGGCGGCCGTTGCGGGTCTACGGGATGCTGGAGATCGGCATCGGGCTGACGGCGCTTCTCGTCGCCCCGCTGCTCGGCCTCTACGAACACCTCTACCCGGTGGTTTATACGCGGTTCTCCGCCTACCCGGTCGCCTTCGTCCTGGTGAAGACGTGCCTGGCGGCGGCGGCTCTCTTCATGCCCGCGTTTTTGATGGGCGGCACGCTCCCGCTGCTCGCACAGGCATTCGTGCTCGCGCCGCGAAAGCTGGGCGAGATCGGCGGCGGCGTCTACGCGGCGAACACTTACGGCGCGACCCTCGGCGCACTGAGCGTCCCCTTTTTCCTGCTCCCGTCATTCGGGGCGAACCGCAGTTATCTCGCGGCGGCGGCGGCCAACTTCCTGATCGGCGCGCTGGCAATCGGGTTAGACCGGAGCGCGCGGGCGGCGGTCGCCGGAGTCGAACCGGAACTCGAACTCCGGCCGCAACCGGCGAAGGGAACCCTGCGTGCCAGCCCCGCGCGGATGCTCCTCGCGCTGGCTTTTCTCTCCGGCGCGCTCGTTCTGGCGTTGGAAGTTTTATGGACGCGCATGCTGGCGCAGGTTCACGAGAACTCCATCTATTCTTTCGCCGTCGTGCTGGCGGTGTTTCTGGCGGGGCTGGCGGCCGGGGCGACGCTCGCGCGCGTCCTTATCCGCAGAGGTTGGAACCCGGCAAAGCTGCTGGGGTTGGCGTGGGTCGGAGCCGGAGTTTGCGTCTTCGGCTCGCCGCCCCTTTTTTACTTCCTCACCGATGGCCTGCGCTTCGTCAATGAATTCGGTTCGCTCTCGAACCTCGTGACGCTCGGCTTCGCCGTCTCCGTGATGTTCCCGCCAACCTGCCTCGCGGGAATGATTCTGCCCCTCCTGTTGGAAATGATCGCCGACACACGCAAAGGGGCTGCGGGAGCTTTGCTCGGAAGACTGTTGGCGGTCAACACGGCGGGCGCGATCATCGGCCCGCTCGTCGCCACCTATGCCGTTTTGCCCGCGCTCGGTTTGTGGGTCGGCATCGCGGCGGCGGGCGTGCTGATGATTGCGGCCGGAGAGTCGGCTCTGCACGGACTCTTCGAGACGAAACTCGTGGCGGCCAGACGCACGGCGACCGCCCTTCTGCTCCTCGCGCTCGGCTTCGCCGGAAATCCTTTCACGCTGCCGCGCGCGCAGATCAAAAGAGAGGGCAACGAACGCTTGCTCCACCTCGCCGAGGGCAGCCACGGCATCGTCGCCGTGCTTGAGACGCCTGATGATCGGTGGATGCTGCTGAACAATTTTTACACCCTCGGCGGGACGGCCTCGGCCGTCGAGGAACGCCAGCAGGCGCGCATCCCGCTGCTGCTTCATCCGGCTCCGCGTCAAGTCGCTTTTCTGGGTTTGGGAACGGGCATCACGGCGGGCGGCGCGCTGCTGCCGACCGTGGACAAGTTGGTCGCCCTCGAACTCGTGCCGGAAGTCGTGACGACGGCGAAGGACTATTTCGCCGAAGCCAACCTCGGTCTCCTGACGGAGCGCAAAGCGGAGGTGATTAACGAGGACGCGCGAATCTACTTGAAGGCCGGCGGACGGAAGTTCGACGTGATCGTCGGCGACCTGGTGGTTCCCTGGCGGAGCGGAGAGTCGTCTCTCTTCACCGGGGAGCATTTCGAGACGGCACGCCATGCGCTCGCCCCCGGCGGCATCTATTGCCAGTGGCTTCCTCTCTATCAACTGTCCGAGGAACAACTGCGCATCATCGTCGCCACCTTCCTCGATGTCTTCCCGCAGGCGACGCTCTGGCGCGGAGACTTCTTCCCCGACGCGCCCGCGCTCGCGCTCATCGGCCACACCGCCCCGAATGCAATCGACGCTCGCGCCGTGGATCAAACAGCGCAACAACTCAAGCCGTGGAGCGCGCACGGCACCCCGTTGCTCTCCGCGCCGGGCGGGCTGTGGTTATTTCTCGTGGGCGCGCTCGATCCCGCCGACCCGCAGTTTGCGACCGCCAGGCGCAACCGGGAGAGCGAGCCGTGGATCGAACTGTTAAGCCCGAACACGCGTCCGGGGGCGCAGCGCGCCGCCTCGTCTCTCTTCGTCGGCGAGGGCTTGTATCGCTTCATGGAGAGAGTTCGCGCGCATCCCGTGAATAATTCGCCGCTCGCGCGCCTGAGTCCCGAACATCTCACGTGGAGAGACTCCGGCGCGATCCTGTGGGAAGCCTCCATGCTCCTCGGCGCGGGACGCGAGGAAGAGGCAAACCGGCGCGCCGCGCAGGCTCTCTCCCCGCTTCCCGATGAATTGCAGGCGGTGATTCGCGGAGAGACTTCGCCGAAGTAGAGGCGCGCGGGCGAGCGGGCATCCGAGCAACGCGGGTCGGCCTCCGCCGTTCGAGCTGAAGACGCGCCCTCGCCGGGCATCAAAGTTTTCCGCGCAAGTAAACGTTAATCTTTCCCGGACATCTAACCGGGGTGAAAAAGTTTATGCTTCCGGCGTGCGCGGCGTTGCTCTTGGTCGCACTTACATATAGTGATCGCGCGGGCGTCGTGTCTAAACTTTCCGGCGTCGCGCTGCCCTTCAAAGCCGCCTGGCTGTACGCGCAGGAACCAGACCGAGTACTCGCCATGCCGGTAGAAGGCGTCAGCGTTCAACAGATCAAGAGTTCGTGGCATGCGCCCCGCGCGGGCGGCCGCCTGCACGAGGGACAGGATATTTTTGCGGAGCGCGGAACGGCCGTCCGTTCGGCCACCGCGGGCTATGTCGTGAAGGTGGGTGAGAGCGCGCTCGGCGGCAACACCGTCTTCGTGCTGGGCGCGGGCGGAAGGAGCTATTACTACGCTCACCTCGATGCTTACGCGGAGGGACTTGCCGTGGGCGACCACGTCGCGCCGGGAACGACGCTCGGCTACGTCGGCACGACGGGCAATGCGGCGGGCGCTGCGCCTCATCTTCATTTCGGCGTCTATGCCGCGGGCGGCGCGATTGACCCTTTGCCGCTTTTGCAACCTCCGCCCCGGTGACGCCGCCCCGGCCGTCGCCTCCGAATATGGACGCGCGGGCGGGGAAGGCGACGAGAGTTTTCGGTTTTTCACTATCTTCATGTTCATCATCCCGCCGGTTGTAATATGTTTCAACCGCCAACCCACCGCTCGCATCACGCGCCCGTCCGCTCGCTGAACCGCCGCTTTGCCGAAGCCCGTTAGCGCGCCGCTCTCGCCGCCGGGAACACCGTACACCCGACGAGACGCGACAGTCCCAGCGAGCGTCTACCCGAAAGAGGTTGGCCGGGGCGCGGCTCGTCGTCTCGGTCGTCGTCGCCTTTGCGCCCGCTTCGAGCGGCCGTCGAGGGGATGAATTGACAGGGCGGCGAAGATAGCCTAATACTTCACCGGCCGCTCCGGGGCGCGTCGCCCCGGCCGCGGCTTCAGCCGATCTACTGACCGTCAATTATGTCGAACCACGATTTCGCACACCTCCACCTGCACACAGACTATTCACTGCTCGACGGCGCGATCCAGATCAAGCCGCTCGCCGAGCGCGTCCGCCAACTCGGCATGACGGCCTGCGCCATGACCGACCACGGCAACATGTACGGCGCGGTCTCCTTCTACAAGGAGATGAAAGCGCACGACGTGAAGCCGCTTATCGGCTGCGAGATTTACATGGCTCCCGGCAGCCGCTTCGATAAGCCGGAGGCCAAGCGCGGCGAGAAGCCTTACAACCACATGATCCTGCTGGCGAAGAACCGGGAGGGCTATCATAATCTCGTTCGTCTCACCTCGAAGGCCTTCAAGGAAGGTTTCTATCGCAAGCCGAGAATTGATCGCGAACTGCTCGCGCAGTTCGGCGGCGGCCTCATCGGCCTCTCCGCGTGTTTGTCGGGCGTGCCGCAGGCGCACCTGAAGCACGGCCGGTTCGACGAGGCGGCGCGCGCGGCCACGGAGTTCGAGGATATTCTGGGGAAGGGCAACTACTTCCTCGAAATTCAGGATCACCAACTCGAAGACCAGATCAAGATCAACAAAGACTTGATCGAACTCTCGCGGCGCACCGCGATCCCGCTCGTCGCCACCAACGACGCGCACTACCTCTTTCGCGACGACTACGAAGCGCACGACGTGATGCTCTGCATCGGCACCGGCAAAACCGTCAACGACGAAAACCGGATGCGCTTCGGCGGGCCTGAGTGGTACGTCCGCTCGCCCGAAGAGATGTCGCAGATTTTCCACTACATCCCGGACGCCGTGCGTCGCACGATGGAAGTGGCCGAGATGTGCGACCTCAAGCTGCCGCTCGGCGAAAACCAGTTGCCGATCTTTCCCATCCCCGCCGCCGAGGGCGACATCACGATTGACGAATACTTCGAGAAGGTCGTGCGCGAGGGCTATGAGCGTCGCCGCGAGACGGTCTGGGAGCCGCTGCGCGCGAAGGGCGGTTTGAAGCACGGTCTCGACGAATATCAGAAACGCGTGTCGAGCGAGATCGCGATGATCAAGCAGATGGGCTTTCCCAGCTACTTCCTCATCGTGTGGGACTTCATCAAGTTTGCGAAGGACAGGAAAATCCCCGTCGGGCCGGGGCGCGGTTCGGCCGCCGGTTCGCTCATCGCCTACTGTCTCGAAATCACGGACGTTGATCCGATCCATTACGATTTGCTGTTCGAGCGTTTCCTCAATCCCGAACGCGTCTCGATGCCGGATATAGACATCGACTTCTGCGTCCACGGCCGCGCCGAAGTCATCAACCACGTGACGCAACTCTACGGGCGCGAGTCGGTCTGCCAGATCATCACGTTCGGGACGATGGCCTCGAAGGCAGCGATCAAGGACGTGGGACGCGCGCTCGACATGCCATACGGCGAAGTGGAGAAGATCGCGAAGCTCAT